>DASXDB010000306.1:0-12483 GCA_036490895.1 Gaiellaceae bacterium | reverse complement strand
GCCATGTTCGGCTTGATGATCGTGCCGGTCGCCATCTCGAACTTGACGTCGGGATTCTTCGCAGCAGCAGCCGCCATCGCCGGCTGGTACCCGAACGACGTCGCGAAGATGATCTTGTTGCCGTCGCTGATCAGCTGCTGGATCACCTGCGCGACCTGCGGGCCCTCAGGGACGTTCTCCTTGTACTCCGTCTTCACCTTCGAGCCGAGCATCCTCTGGACATAGAGTCGGCCCTGGTCGTGCGCCTGCGACCAGCCGCCGTCGTCGTGCGGGCCGACGTAGATCCACGCCGCCTTGAACGTCGCCGACGACTTGGCCGAGCCTGACGACGTCCCGAGCGCGAGCACGACGGCGAGCGCCGCGACCACGAGCACGATCGCGCCGAGCGCGAGCTTCCTGTTACGCAATGTTCCTCTCCTTGCGAGCCGTTTTGCCGGGGGGAGAGTCGAATCTAACCGACCTTCCCCGGCCGTTCTAGGCCTCTGTCGGAAGCCCCTGCAGAACGGGGTCTTTCGCGCTCCACGGGAACGTGATCCAGCGGTCCGTGCGCCGCCAGACGTACTCGCAGTTGACCATCGAGCGGGGCTTCTCGTAGAGCACCGCGCATCGCACCTCGGCCACCTTTCCGGCGCAGAACTCCTGAACGAGCCGCAGGGTCGCGCCGGTGTCGGCGACGTCGTCAGCGACGAGCACCTTGAAGTCGGCGAAGTCGACCAGATCGGGGATCGGCGGCAGGATCATCGGCATGTCGAGGCGCTCGTCGATGCCGGTGTAGAACTCGACGTTCATCGTGAACGTGTTCTTGACGCCGAGCGCGTAGCCGATCGCGCCGGCGACGAGGAGGCCTCCGCGCGCGATCCCGAGGATCATGTCGGGGACCCAGCCGTCGGCTGCGATCGTCTCCGCCAGCTCGCGCGCGCCGGTGCCGAGATCGTCCCACGTCATCACTTCGCGCTCGCTCATCGGGCGAGCCTATCGAGTGCGGCTGTGAGCGCATCGATTGCGAGCTCGATGTCCTCCCCGCTCGAGAGCTCGTCTGGATGGTGCGAGACGCCGCCGTTCAACGAGCGGACGAAGAGCATCGACGCGTTCGGGACGAACATCGCGTCGTGGCCCGCGCCGGAGACGAGCCGCGGCGCGTCGGGCAGGACGGCGGCGAACGCATCGCCCAGCGGGACGGGCTCGCGAACCCACGTCGGCTCGAACCCGATGTCGTCGATCAGGCGGCGTAGCCGCGCTGCATCACCTGCACGCGCATCGATTGCGACGGTGACCCTCGCGGGCACGACGTTGCTCGCGTTCGGCTCGACCTCGACCGCGCCGACCGTGGCGACCGCATCGTCGCCCGCGCACTCGCGGACGTGGAGGATGAAGCGCGCGGCCTCGACGAGCGCGTCGCTCCGAACGGCCATCGGCGTCGTCCCGGCATGGTCCGCGCGCCCTTCGAAGACCTTGCTGCCTCGTGCCTGTCCGCCGATCGCCGTCACGACGCCGAGCGGCTCGCCGAGGCGCGCGAGCGTCGGCCCCTGCTCGATGTGCACCTCGAGATAGGCATCGGGCGTCGACTCGAGCTTCGAGCTCCCCATCGGGCCTGACTCTTCGGCCCGGAACGCGACCACGGCGAGCGGCCGGTCCCGAAGCCGGTCGGCCGCCTCGATCGCCGCGACGACGCCGAGAACGCCGTCGAACCGGCCGGCGGTGGGAACGCTGTCGAGATGCGAGCCCGCCCAGACCCGCGCGTCGCCTCGCGACCCGAAGAGGTTCCCGGCGCCGTCACGAGCGACCTCGAGGCCTGCCTCGCGCATCCACTCGGCGGCGAGCTCGTGCGCTGCATCCTCCTCCGCCGAGTACGCCGCGCGGTGCTGGGCGATCGCGTAGACCGCATCGACGCGCTCGAGGGCCCTCACGCCGGTAATGGTCGCAGGACGGCGTGACCGAGCAAAGGGAAGGCGGCGACGGCGAGGAATCCCCACGTCCAGCTCGACGCACCGACGAGCACTCCGAAGAGACCGGGGTAGACGGCGCCGAACCCGTTCAGGACGGACTGCTGCAACCCGATCGCGACGCCGCTCCGCCGATGGCCGACGAGCTCGATCGCAGCGGCGAACGCAAGGCCGTTCCAGCTCATCGAGAGCACGCCCGCGACGACGAGGAGCGGCAGGAGCACGACGAGCGGCCGGTCGATGACCGCGGCGCACGCGCAGACGACCACCGCATCGGCGACCGCGATCATGCGCAGCGGCCGAAGCCGGGACCGAACGACATCCGACCAGCGCCCGGCGCCGATCCGCGCTGCGATTCCGAGCGCCTGCACGACTGCGAGCACCGCCGCTGCGCGGCCGGCCGACACGCCGCGATGGTCGTGGAGCAAGAGCACGGTGAAGCCGACCACGCACATCTGCGGCGCGACGATCAACGCGCTTCCGACCGCGACGCGCCAGAGCCGACCGTCGCGCAGCGGCTCGGCGCTCTCCTCGTCCAGTGCCGGAGCAGGCACATCCGTGATCGCGGCGGCCCCGAGCAACGTCGCGAGCACACACGCGATCCCGAGCGAGGCAAAGCCCCACCCGACGCTCGTCCGAGCGACGTGCGGCAACGTGAGCGAGACGACGAACCCGGCGAGCGGGATCGCTGTTTGCCGGATACCGAGCGCGAGGCCGCGCTGGTGCGGGGGGAACGCCGCCATCACCGCACGGCCGCTCGCGGACTGGACGCTCGCACCGAGCAGGCCCGCGAGCACGAGCAGGACGAGCAGCCCCCAGAAGCCCCGGACGAGGCCGGCGGCGACGAGCGCGGCACCACAGCCACCGAGCCCGGTGACGAGGACGAGCCGCTCGCCGAACCGGTCCGTCGCGTAGCCCCAGGGCACGAGCGAGACGACCGAGCCGGCGAGTGAGGCCGAGATCAGGACGCCCGTTTCGCCGAGCGACAGGCTGTAGCGCTGGCGCAGGAACGGCGCCATGACTGCGACGCCGAACCAGATCGCGGAGTAGGTCGCCTGCGCGAACGTTCCGGCGGCGAGGATCCGCCAGCGATTCAGAGGCCGAGCGGGTTCGTCGGCCGTGTCGCCATCAGCCGGAGACTAGCTCGCTGACCCTGACCTGCTCCGTGAGGAGCCGCGTGAACCTGGCGGGGTCGCCGCCGACGTACGCACCGCAGAGCTCGCGGCCCGCGGAGTACGTGATCGTGTACGCGCGCCAGGTGGGATCGGTGACGAAGCGGATGGACTGCGCTGCCCGCTCCGGGGTGTTGAGCGTCCAGTGCTGCACGTAGTCCTGCGCGTCCTCGAGCGACATGCCGTCCTCGAAGATCATTAGGGCTGCGTTCAAGCTGACGGTTCCCAGCTGGTCGATCGCGTCGCCGATCCGGCGAGCGAGGTCGGGCTCCGGAAGCTCGACGCCGTGGCGTCGCAGGATCGCGTACGCCTCCTCGCACGACGCGTCGTCGAGGACGATGTCGGCGCCGATCTCGGCGATGCCTTCGCTGAGCAGCGAGCCCGGCGTGGGCACCAGCGCGATCGACTCCTCGAGGAGGCCCTGTCCGAGCACGAGCAGGTGCTCCTTGACCGAGCCTTCGGTGTGATGACCCGGGTAGACCTCGTGGGCGGCCAGGTGGATCAGGTCGAGCCCGGTTGTCGGCAGGTCGATGTTGAGGGCGACGCGGCTCTTCAGGTTGCCGAGGTAGTAGTTGAACGCCCACCACGGCTCGTCCTGCACCGGCTCGACGACGGGGCGCTCGCCGTCCGGCAAGTCGACGACCTCGAGCGTGCGCGCCCGCAGCAGCGGCAGCAGGTCGCCGAGGGCGGCAACGGCCTTGTCGCCCGGACAGAGCTGGCGGTCGCGCCAGGCGCGCCGGCGTTGGTCGAGTGGACCGTCTCCTGGAAGGAGTGAGTCGAGCTCGGCGTGGATGCGCTCGAAGACGGCGTCCGGCGTCCGCTGCGGACGGACGCCGTAACTGCCTTCGACCTCGTCGCTGTACGACATCCCCTCTCCCGCGAGCACGCGGGCGTACGTCCAGCAGCCGTGCACGAGATCACGGAGGTAGCCGTCGCCCAGCGAGCCGTGCAGCGCCGATGCATCCTCGACCAGCTGCTCCGGAGCGACGAGCTCTTCGGCGTCGACCTGCGCCTTGAGCTCCGCCGGTCCGTAGTACGAGTCGACGAGACCGTCGACATGACGCCCGAGTCGCAGCCCGAGCAGGAGGTAGCTCTGCGCCGCAGTCATCACCGCTCGAAGAGAGCCGCCTGCCCCTGGCCCACACCGACGCACATCGTGACGATTCCACGCTTCCCGCCACGGTGCCGAAGTTCGTGGAGTAGCGAGACGACGAGGCGCGCGCCGCTCACCCCCAGCGGGTGCCCGATCGCGATTGCGCCGCCGTTGACGTTCAGGCGCTCCTCGTCGATCCCGAGCTCACGCGCGACGGCCACCGACTGCGACGCGAACGCCTCGTTCAACTCCACGAGGTCGACCGCGTCGATCGAGACCCCGGCGCGGACCAGCAGCTTGCGCACGGCCGGCACCGGCCCGATCCCCATCACGCGCGGGTCGACTCCGGCGACCGCGGAGGCGACGAACGCGCCGAGCGGCTCGAGGCCGAGGGCACGTGCCTTCTCTTCGGACGCGACGACGACCGCGGCCGCGCCGTCGTTCAGGCCGGACGAGTTGCCGGCGGTGACGGTCCCGCCCACCCGGAACGCCGGCTTCAGCGCGGCGAGCCTCTCGAGGGTCGTCTCGCGACGCGGGTGCTCGTCGCGCGTCAACTCTCCCGCGGGGACGAGCTCGTCGTCGAAGCGGCCGGCGTCGCTCGCCGCCGCCCAGCGCTGCTGCGAGCGGAGCGCGAATGCATCCTGCTCCTCGCGCGTCACGTGCCATCGCTCGGCGACGTTCTCACCGGTCTCGCCCATCGTCTCGAGCGGGAACATCGCCTCGAGCCGCGGGTTCGGGAACCGCCATCCGAGCGTGGTGTCGTAGAGCACGCGATCGCCGCGAGGGAACGCGGCGTCGGGCTTAGCCGTGGCGAGCGGGGCGCGCGACATCGACTCGACACCCCCTGCGACGAAGAGATCGCCGTCACCAGCGATGACCGCGTGACACGCAGAGGTGATTGCGGCGAGCCCCGACGCGCAGAGCCGGTTGACGGTGACGCCGGCGACGGAGTCGGGCAGCCCGGAGAGCAGCACGGCCATGCGCGCGACGTTGCGATTGTCCTCGCCCGCCTGGTTCGCACAACCGACAAACGCGTCCTCGATCTCGTCCGGCGGAACGCCGGCGCGCTCGACGGCCGCAGCGATCGCGAGCCCGGCAAGGTCGTCGGGACGCACGCCGGACAGGCCGCCGCCGTAGCGCCCGACCGGGGTACGCACCGCGCTCAGGATCACTGCGCGAATTCCGGTTCCTTCCCGAGCAGGTGCGCTACTGCGGCGCGGCCGCGCTCGCCCATGTCCAGCGTGAGCTCGTTGACGTACATCGCGACGAAACGGTCTGCGGTCTCCTCGTCGATCCCCCGGCCGAACTGCATCGCGTAGGCGAGGGCCTGGTCACGATTCGCGAGGCCCGCGGCGATCGCGTCGCGCAGGACCGCCGACACGTCGCCGCGGCGTTCGACGTCATGACGGATGCCGACGAGGCCGAGCGGAAGCGGCAGCCTCACGTTCTCCTCCCACCAGATGCCGAGGTCGAGCAGCTTCACGAGGCCGGCGTCGGCATAGGTGAGCTGGCCCTCGTGAATCAGGAGCCCCGCCTCGGCGCGACCGGAGAGAACCTCGTCCAGCACCTCGTCGAACGGGAGGTCGCGTGTGCGGATCCGCTCGCCGAGCGCGAGCTGCAGCACGCGCTTCGCCGTCGTCAGCGGGCCGGGGGTGACGATCTCGACCGCGGCGAGGTCGACGTCGCCGCGCGCCACGACGATCGGGCCGTACCCCTCGCCGAACGATGCGCCGTGCGGCAGCAGGACGTAGCGGTCCTCGACCGACGGGTACGCCCCGGCGGAGAGTGCCGTCACCTCGAGCCGGCCCTCGAGAGCCCATTCGTTCAGGGACTGGATGTCGGACACGACCGGCTCGAGCTCGAGCCCGCGGAGGTCGACGGCGCCGGCCTCGATCGCCCACACCATGAACGCGTCGTCTGGATCCGCGGAGTGGCCGACTCGGATGGACACGACGGGCCACGTTACCCTGCAGCTCACCGGTGCTGAGCGAGTCGATCCAGGATTACCTCAAGGCGGTCTACAAGCTGCAGGCCGCAGACGGCCGCGTGACGATCGGCGCGCTCGCGAAGGACCTCGGCGTCGCCCCCGCGTCGGCATCCGCGATGGTGAAGAAGCTCGCGGCGCTCGACCTGTTGACGCACGAGCCGTACCGCGGCGCCCATCTCACCGACGCCGGCGAGCGCGTCGCGCTCGAGGTGATTCGCCATCACCGCCTGCTCGAGCTGTACCTCGCCGAGACGCTGGGCGTGCACGTCGACGACGTCCACGACGAAGCCGATCGCCTCGAGCACGTCATCTCGGAGGAGCTGGAGGCACGCATCGACCGCGCGCTCGGGTTCCCGACGCACGACCCGCACGGCGATCCGATCCCGGACGCGAACCTCGAATGGCCTAGCGGCCGAAGAAAAAGCGCTCCAGAGGAGCGAGCAGCTCGTCGCGGTGGAACGGCTTGACCTTGGCGTCGGCGCCGTCGTCCTCCGACACGACCGTGTCGTCTTCGAGCGCGTCGTTCGCCGCTTCGAGACAGTCGTCGAGCTCGTAGCCCTCCCACACGTAGTCCTCCGAGCGCGGCTCTTCCGACTCGCGGTGCTGCGGGTTCACCTGTCGGCCGACCGCCCACAACGCACCCGCGCGGCGCTCGATCCAGATCAGCACGCGCTCGCGGCTGCCACTGTCGTCGAGCCCTTCGACGACGCGCTCTGCAAAGCGGCCGTCCCTCGCGGGAGCCTTCACGCCGCGACTATACAATCGGTCGCGTTGTGAGCCTGCTGGATGCGATCAAGGGCACGTTCTCGTTTCTCTGGTCGCGGACGCAGAGCGAGGAGCGCATCGCGCAGTACGTGATCCGCGAGCACCATCGCGGCCGGTCGCTGCACGACATCCTCGAGGATCACTACGTCACGAACCGGTTGAGCCCGGAGCAGATCAAGCGACTGCTCGATCGTCCCGACGTGCTGCACGCGCTGGGCGAGAGCCTCGTCAACGACACGAAGGGCCGACTCTAGCTTCCCTTCTTGATGAAGCTGATCTGCCCGTTCGTCTCGAGCACCGCCCATCTCACGTCGCTCAGCTGACCGATCCCCTGGAGCCGCGCTGCCTCGCGGATCTCGTCGACGCTCAGCCGCTCGCGCTTGGCGTTGCGCTCGATCACGTCTCCGTTCTCGACGACGACGATCGGCGTCCCCTCGAGCACGGGGCGCGCGCCGGGGAACCTGAACCCGATCCAGGAGACGAGCACCTGCAGCACCGCGATCGTCCCGATCGCGAGAAAGGCACCGGTCAGCGAGTAGTCGTCCTGTGTCAGTCCCTGCTGGACGGCGTCGCCGAGGATGATGATCAGGATCAGGTCGAATGGCTGCAGCGACGAGAGCTCGCGGCGGCCGATGATGCGCGTCAGCACGAGCAGGAAGCAGAAGACGACGATCGCGCGGAGGACGATGTCCATTACGGGTACACCGTCACCTTGCGGGCGATGTCGAGGAGTCGCGTCGAGCCGTCGAGCAGCGTCACGCCGGCAGGACGCCGCCACGCGACGTTCGTGGCGTTGGCCTGGAACTGCATGTAGAGGACGTACGACCGGCCCGCGGGGATGTGCCCGAGATCGAGGCTGAGCTTCCCGTTGCGCGACGCTTCGCCGACGGGGCTCGGCTCGATCGTGTTGATCGCCATGCCCTCCGCCCATCCCTGGTCGAGCACGAGGACCGCATCCTTCACGTCTCGGTGCGCGGTGATGTGGAAGCGCGCCGAGAACAGCAGGCCGCCGCGGAGGTGGTCCGGGGCGTTGAGCTTCAGCGACGCCTGCGCCGTGTCGGCGGAGGCGGTCACCGGGCGCTGCCCGAACACGTTCGCGAGACCGAGCAGCGCAAAGGCGACGGTTGCGCCGATGAGCACACGCCGCGGCCAGAGCGTCTTGCGCATCCCTTCGAGGTCACGGTGGCGCTTGAGGACGATTCCGTCGGGAACGTCGGCCATGCCGACGTTCTCTCCGTGGAGAACGTTCGGCTAACCCGGGTCGTCGTCGATGTCGAACGGGCGGCGCAAGACCCACAGGAAGGTCGTGGTGATCGTGCCGGGCACCGGCTCGTTCGAGCTCTCGAGGTCCTTCAGCTTCGACGCCGCCGCACCGAACTTGCCGCCGAGCGCGGGCATGGGCAAGCCGCCGTCGCGTTTCTCCGGCACGACCTGCACGTCGGGCACGACGTTGACGAGCTCCCAGCCGTCACGGGCGTAGTCGTTGAGCGACGACGTGTACGTGCCGTCGGTCAACGAGACGACGCGGTACTCCCAACGCTGCACGCGGGGAGCGTATCGGCCCGGCTACCCGGCCGGGCTGCGCCTCAGCCGGAAGAAGAGCCATCCGAAGAGGAAGAGAACGAGGAAGGCGTTCACCGGATGGAGGCCGCCCACCCAGCCGCCGATCGCAGCGAGGACGACCTGCAGGAACGTCAAGACCGGCGTGACGATCGAGACGACGCGCGTGCGCACGTCGGGGAGCCACGCGATCAGCGCCGCGATCAGGAAGATGATCGCGAAGAACGCGAGGATCGTGCCGAGGCCGCGGTGCGCATCCAACGAGTTCGAGTTTCCGACGCAGTCGGTCGTCGCGACGTTGACGCCCTTCTTGCTGCAGTCGTCGGAGTTGGCGACATTCTTCAGCCGGAAGATTCCCTCGCCGGCGAGGAACACCGCCACGACGATCGCCACCACATAGAGAGCGGAGCACCAGGTCACAAAGGCCCGTGCACCGCGCCGCAGTCCACTCACGAATCCCTCCTTAGACGAGACCCGCGCGAACCTACTCCAGTCGACAACCATTGGCAACGGTCCGCGGCGAAGTGCGCCCGGCAAGATTCGAACTTGCGACCTCTGCCTCCGCAGGGCAGCGCTCTATCCCCTGAGCTACGGGCGCTCGGGCGGCCAGTGTAGCCGGGCGGGTGCGCCGGCCACGATCAGCTCGGCGTCGTCCGGCACCTCGACGCGCACGTACGCGAGCGCGAGGCCGTCGACGGCGCTCGTCACGCGGCCGACCTCCTTCTCCGCGTGCACGACCGGCGTCTCGGGAGCGGGCGCCCCTTCGACGTCGAGCACGCGGAGTCGCCGGTTCACCTTGCCGCGGAAGTGCTGGCGCGCGATCGGCTCCTGCCCTGGGTAACAGCCCTTCGTGAACGAGATCGCGCGTTCCTCGAGCCCGGCCTCGGCGGGCATGACGCGGTCGTCGAGCTCGCGGCCGTACACCGGCGTCGCAGCCTCGATGCGCAGCCGCTCCAGGTCGGCGTCGCCGTCGACGTCCGAGTCGAGCACCTCGACCGCCGGCACGCCGTAGTCGCGGTTCGCGATCCCCCCCGTGCCGCTGAGCACGACCGTCGACCTGTGCTCCTCGAGCTCGATCTCGCACTTTGCTGCGAACCGCATGCGCACGAGCTGTGCGCGCAGGGCCTCACCGAGCTCGGGCTCGGTCAGGAGCAGCACGTCGTCCGCGCCGCGCCGCCACACGAGAACCGGCGCGATCACGCGCGCCTTCGGGGTAAGCAGCAACGCGTCCGCGGAGCCTTCGTCGGGGACGTCGTTCGACAGCATCCGGTTCAGGTAGTCGACGGCGTCGGGGCCTTGCACCCGCACATACGCGCGGGGCCTGCGCGCTGCGCGCTGCGTAACGGTAGGCATGTCTCCTTAGACTAGACAGCGTGTTCAGGTCGAAAGCGGAGCAGAAGGTGCGCGATGCGGGCTACGACCCCGCGCGCTTGCCGCCGGGGCAGTACCTGACGCAGAAGTGGCCCGTCCTGCACGCCGGCTCGGTCGCGAAGTACCGCGACCTGTCGACGTGGACGCTCCGTATCTTCGGTGACGTCGAGAACGAGGTCGAGCTGTCGTGGGAGCAGTTCAACGAGCTGCCGCGGGCGGCGAACGTGCAGGACATCCATTGCGTGACGCGCTGGTCGAAGTTCGACACGAGCTTCCAAGGAGTGCATTGGCGCGAGCTTGCGAAGCTCGCCCGTCCCAAGCCCACGGCCCGTTTCGCGATCGCGCACGCCGAGGCAGGGTTCACCGCGAACGTGCCGCTGTCGTTCCTCGAGCAGGACGACGCGCTCCTCGCGACGCACGGGGACGGCGAGGTGCTCGAGCCCGACCACGGCTATCCGCTGCGGCTCGTGATTCCCGGCAAGTACTTCTGGAAGAGCGCGAAGTGGCTCCGCGGGATCGAGCTCAGCTCGATCGACAAGCCCGGCTTCTGGGAGCGGTACGGCTACTCGAACGACGCCGATCCGTGGAAAGAGGAGCGGTACGGCTTCTGATTTCCCTCGAACGAGGGATGTCTCGCGCGGTTAGCGGGCCGACACCAAGGGGTACAACCCTCCCCCATCCCCGTGAAGGCCCGCTCCGGCGGGTCTTCTCGTAAGGAAACGAAACGGGCGGCCCCTTGGGCCGCCCGTTTCTGTTCTAGCGATTCCGCGAAGCGGAATCGCTGCCTACATCATCCCGCCCATGTCCGGCATGCCGGCGCCTGCGCCTGCGCCTGCCTTCTCCGGAGCCTCGGCGACGATCGCCTCGGTGGTGAGGATGTTCTTCGCAATCGACGCGGCGTTCTGCAGCGCCGAGCGCGTGACCATCGTCGGGTCGGTGATGCCGGCCTTCACGAGGTCGGTCACCTCACCGGTGTCGACGTTCAGGCCCTCGCCCGGCTTGGACGAGCGCACCTGCTGCACGACGACCGAGCCCTCGAGGCCCGCGTTCGTCGAGAGCTGGCGGAGCGGCTCCTCGAGCGACTTGATGATGATCTGCGCACCCGTGCGCTCGTCACCCTCGAGCTTGCCGAGCAGGCCTTCCTTGACCGCGTCCGCGGCGTTCAGGAGCGCGACGCCGCCACCCGGCACGACGCCCTCCTCGAGGGCGGCGCGGGCAGCCTGCAGGGCGTCCTCGACGCGGTGCTTGGTCTCCTTCATCTCGGTCTCGGTGGCTGCGCCGACCTTGACCACTGCGACACCGCCGGACAGCTTCGCGAGCCGCTCCTGGAGCTTCTCGCGATCGAAGTCGGAGTCGGTGTTCTCGATCTCGGACTTCAGCTGCTTGATGCGGCCCTTGATCGCGTCGCCCTCGCCGGCACCGTCGATGATCGTGGTCGAGTCCTTGTCGACGACGACCTTGCGAGCGTGACCGAGCTGCGAGAGCTTCGTGTTCTCGAGCTTCAGGCCCATCTCCTCGGTGATCACCTCGCCACCCGAGAGGATCGCGATGTCCTCGAGCATGCGCTTGCGGCGATCGCCGAAGCCCGGCGCCTTGACGGCGACGGCCTGGAACGTGCCGCGCAGCTTGTTGACGACGATCGTCGCGAGCGACTCGCCCTCGACGTCCTCGGCAACGATCAGCAGCGGGCGGCCGGCCTGGATGACCTGCTCGAGCACCGGCAGGAGGTCCTTGACGGCCCCGATCTTCTGGTTCGCGACCAGGATGTACGGGTCGTCGAGCACGGCCTCCATGCGCTCCGCGTCGGTGATCATGTAGGGCGACAGGTAGCCCTTGTCGAACTGCATGCCCTCCGTGAACTCGAGCTCGAGGCCGAAGGTCTGGCCCTCCTCGACGTTCACGACGCCGTCCTTGCCGACCTTCTCGATCGCCTCGGACAGCACTTCGCCGATCTCCGACGAGCGCGAGGAGACGGTCGCGACGCGCGCGATGTCTTCCTTGCCCGAGATCTCGGTCGACTGGGACTTCAGGTTCTCGACGACCGCCTCGACAGCCTGCTCGATGCCGCGCTTGAGCGCCATCGGGTTCGCTCCCGCGGAGACGTTCTTGAGGCCCTCGCGAACGACAGCCTGAGCGAGCACGGTCGCCGTCGTCGTGCCGTCGCCGGCGACGTCGTTGGTCGCCGTTGCAACCTCGCGGACGAGTTGCGCTCCCTGGTTCTCGAAGACGTCCTCGACCTCGATCTCGCGTGCGATCGTGACGCCGTCGTTCGTGATCGTCGGCGCGCCGAACTTCTTGTCGAGCACGACGTACCGACCCTTCGGGCCGAGCGTCACCTTGACGGCATCGGCCAGGATGTCGACGCCGCGCTGAAGCGAGCGGCGGGCATCCTCACTGAACTTGAGCTCCTTGTGAGCCATGTGTCTCTATCTCTCCTTGTCTTCCTAGACCGCTGCGCGGTCGCCGACGACCTTGGCCAGGACGTCGGACTCACGAAGGATCAGAACATCGTCGACACCGACCTTGATCTCGGTGCCGCCGTACTTGCTGAAGATGACCTCGTCGCCCTCTTCGAGGTCCATCGGGATGTGA
>DASXDB010000305.1:0-6528 GCA_036490895.1 Gaiellaceae bacterium | reverse complement strand
GATGCTCGTCGACCAGCGGCTCGACGCGCAGTTGCACACGATGTTCATGGTCGACTACCAGCCGGGCGCGGTCGCACATCCGCACGACCATCCGTTCGAGGAGTCGTACTACATGCTCGAAGGCGAGGTCGACGTCGTTGCCGACGGCGACCGGTACGCGCTCCGGCCGGGAGACGTCTTCTGGACCGCCGCCGGCTGCATCCACGCCTTCTACGAGGTGAAGGGCAACCACGTGCGCTGGCTCGAGACCTCGGCGCCCGGGCCGCCTGCGCGCCACTCGTACCGATTCGAGCGCGACTGGGACTATCTCGCCGAGCGGCTCGCGTCGGAGGTCGGAGCCGCGTGAGCCACACCGAGGCGCGTGTGCTCGACGACGTCGAGCTCTACACCGACATCTACCGCCGCATGCTCCTGATCCGCGGGTTCGAGGATCTCGTGCAGTCGCTCTTCCTCAAGGGCGAGGTCTACGGGACGACACATCTCTACTCCGGCCAGGAGGCCGTCGCGACCGGAGTCGCGAGCCTGCTCGAGGAGCGCGACCGCGTCGCCGCGACCTATCGCGGGCACGGGCACGCACTCGCGCTCGGCGTCGACCCGCAGGCGCTCCTCGACGAGATGCTCGGCCGAGCGACCGGCGTCAACGGCGGGCGCGCCGGCTCGATGAATGTCAACGCACCCGAGCACCGCCTGATCGGCTCGTTCGGCATCGTCGGCGGCAGCATCGCGGCCGCGACCGGCGCCGCGCTTGCCCTCAAGCGGACGAGCGGCGGAATCGCGGTGGCGTACTTCGGCGACGGCGCGATGAACCAGGGCTATGTCTTCGAGTGTCTCAACTTCGCGCAGGTGCAGAAGCTGCCGCTCGTCCTCGTCTGCGAGAACAACGGCTACGGCGAGTACACGGCGTTTCGTGACGTCACGGCAGGCGAGATCCGCGCACGCGCCGAGGTGATGGAGGTTCCCGCGGAGACGGTCGACGGGATGAGCGTCTGGACCGTGCGCGAGGCGGCCGCACGGCTGATCGCCCACACGCGCGCAGGCGACGGCCCCGTCTTCCTGGAGGCGCTCACGTATCGCTACGTCGGTCACTCGCGCAGCGACCCTGGTGCCTATCGGCCCGAGGGCGAGCTCGACGACTGGCGGGCGCGCGACCCGATCGCGCTGCTCCGCGCGCGACTCGTCGCCGAAGGCGCCGAAGCGTCCGCGCTCGACGGGATCGAGCAGGAGGTGCGCGATGAGCTCGACGAGATGCGCGAGCGCGGCCTCGCGGCGCCGTTCCCCACTCCACTGACGGTTCCCGAGTTCGTGGAATGAGCGAGCTGACGATGCCCAAGCTGTCCGACTCGGTCGCCGACGCGGTGATCGTCAAGTGGCTCAAGTCCCCGGGCGAGCCGTTCCGGCGCGGCGATGCGCTGCTGGAGGTCGAGACCGACAAGGCAACCGTGGTCTACGAGGCGGAGACGGACGGCACGCTCGAGACCATCCTCGTCGCCGAGGGCGGGACGGCGGCAGTCGGCGCGCCGATCGCGGCACTGGCCGGCGCCGGGCCGGCGGCGCCGACAGCGGCAGCGCCGGTGACCGCCGACCGGCCCAACGCAACGCCGGTCGCGCGCCGCACCGCCGTCGAACTGGGCGTCTCTCTGCACGGCGTCGAGGGCACCGGGCCTGGCGGCAGGATCGGCAGGGAGGACGTCGTTCGGGCGGCTGCTCTGGCCGCCCCGACGGCAGCGGCACCGACCTCTGCGCGCGGCGAAGTGCGGGTGCTCGTGCCGACGACGACACAGGCGACGATCGCGCGGCGCATGGCCGAGTCCGCGGCGACGATCCCGAGCTTCACCGTCACCGCCGATGCCGACGTGTCGCAGATCGTCGCCCTCCGCCTCGGCGCCCGCGCAGAAGGCGGCGATGCCACGCCGTCGTTGAACGACTTCGTCGTCAAGGCGGTCGCGACCGCGCTGGGAGAGTTCCCGCGGTTCAACGCCTCGTGGATCGGCGACGCGGTCCAGTGCTATTCACGGATCAACGTCGGCGTCGCCGTGGCGACCGACGACGCCTTGCTCGTGCCGATCGTCCCCGATGCGGACGCGAAGTCGCTCGCGGAGATCGCGGCCGAGACGCGACGGCTCGCCGACGCGGCGCGCCGTCGGGCGCTTCGTCCCGAGGAGCTGCAGAACGGGACGTTCACCGTCTCGAACCTCGGCATGTTCGGCGTGCGATCGTTCACTGCGATCGTCGACCCACCCCAGACCGCGATCCTCGCGGTCGGAGCGGTGCGGCGCGCGCCCGTGGAAGACGCGTCCGGCGGCGTGGTGTTCCGGGACGTCATGACCCTCACCCTGAGCTGCGACCATCGCGTCGTGTACGGCGCCGACTGCGCGCGCTTCCTCTCCCGACTCCGCCAGCTGCTCGAGCGGCCGCTCGTCCTGGCCCTCTGATGGCTTCGATCGCCTTCCGGACCGCCGTCCGCGATGCGCTCGACGAGGAGCTCGCGGCCGACGACCGCGTGATCCTGTTCGGGGAGGACGTCGCGGTCGCCGGAGGCGTCTTCGCGACAACACCCGGCCTCTACGAAAAGTACGGCGCCGACCGCGTGTTCGACACGCCGATCTCGGAGCTCGCCCTCGCAGGCGCCGCGTTCGGCTCCGCGGTCACGGGCCTCCGACCGGTGATCGAGATCATGTTCGGCGACTTCCTGACGCTCGCCATGGACATGCTCGTCAACCAGGCGACGAAGTATCGATTCCTGACGCAGGAGCAGGTGAGCGTCCCCCTCGTCATCCGCTCGGTCGTCGGAGCGGGCGGCCGCTTCGGTGCGATCCACTCGCAGATGCCGACGTCCTGGTTCATGGGCGTTCCGGGGCTGAAGATCGTCGCGCCGTCGACACCCGCCGACGCCAAGTCGCTGCTGAAGGCGGCGATCCGCGACGACAATCCCGTGCTCTTCTTCGAGCACAAGCGGCTCTACGGCCTCGAGGGGGACGTGGACGGCGACGTCGGGCGTCTCGGAGAAGCTGCGGTGATCCGCGAGGGGAGCGACATCACGTTGGTCACTGCCATGAAGAGCGTGCACGACGCGAGCGAGGCGGCGACCGCGCTGGAGGGCGACGGGATCTCCGTCGAGGTGATCGACCTACGCACGCTGCGCCCGATCGACGTCGAGACGATCCTCGCGTCGATCCGCAAGACGAACCGGATCGCGGTCGTCGAGGAGGGACCTGCGACCGGCGGGTGGGCGGGCGAGGTGCTCGCGTGCGTGACCGAGGAGGCGCTCGGTCACCTCGACGATGCGTGGCGCATCGCGACACCGAACACGCCGATCCCCTACAGCCCGCCGCTCGAAGACGCGTTCCTGCCGGGGCCAGATCGCATCGCTGCCGAGATCCGGCGGCGGCTACGGTAAGAGACGTGGCCGCAACAGACCGAAGCTTCGACGGCTCCAAGGTCGGCACCCGCCTGCGCTCGGCGCGCGAGGACCGCGGCATCAGCCTGCGCGAGCTCGCCCGCCGCGTCGGCGTATCGCCGAGCCTCGTCTCGCAGATCGAGCTCGATCGGGTCAACCCCTCGGTCAGCACGCTGTACGCGCTCGTCACCGAGCTCGGGATGACCATGAGCGATGTCTTCGGCGACGGGCCTGCGACGCAGTTGATCCGCGCCCGGTCAGACGACGACAGCCTCGTCGCCCGACCCGAGACGCGGCGCGTGATCAATCTCGCGTCCGGGGTGCGGTGGGAGCGGCTGACGCCGCACAGCGATCCGGACGTGGAGTTCCTGCACGTGATGTACCCGGTCGGCGCCGAGTCGTGCCCGGAAGATGCGCTCGTCACGCACGGCGGCCGCGAGTACGGCTACGTCACGGGTGGGACGCTCGGCGTCCGAGTGGGGTTCGACGAATACGAGCTCGGGCCGGGTTCGTCGATCGCGTTCGACTCGTCGTCGCCGCACCGGCTCTGGACGATCGGCGATCAGCCGGTGCACGCAGTGTGGGTCGTGATCGGTCGTGCTGCCGACCCGCGCGCGGTCTCGGCCGTTCTGTAGATGGCCCTAGGCCGGCGCCTCGCTCCGGGCGGCCGGCGCGCCGCCGGCGCGACGGCGTGCGCCGCGCAGGCGGTCGAGGAGCTCGGGCGCCTGGTAGAGCACGAGCGCGAGCAGGATGAGGACGCCGATCGTCATGTCGGCGTACTCGGCCGGTTCCTGGAAGAGAGGCAGGACGTTGTCGATCTCCGTGAGGAAGAACGCCGCGAGGAGCGTCCCGAAGAACGAACCCTTCCCTCCGGCGAGGCTCGCACCGCCGAGCACGGCGGCCGCGATGCTTTCGAGCGCCTGGTTCCCGATGATCGGAGAGCCGACCTGAACCTCGGCGGCAAGGTAGAAGCCGGCAAACGAGGCCATCAGCGAGCACACGACGAACGCGAGGACGACCACGAGGCTCGTCGGCATCCCGAGCCGGCGCGACGATCGTGCGTCGAGGCCGACGCCGCGCAATGCGAGCCCGGATCGACTCCGGTACAACCAGCCGTCTGCGAGCGCCGCGAGAACCACGACGCCGGCGAACGCGACCGGCACGAAACCGACGCTCGTGACGAGCTTCCCGGTGACATCCACGTTGATCGGGCCTTGCGGATACGAGCGCAACAGAAGCGAGAAGCCCTCGAACACGCTCAGCGTCCCGAGTGTGGCGACGATTGAGGGCAATTGCAGCACGCGGATGAGGAAGGCGTTGCAGACTCCCGCGCCGATCCCGACGCCGACGACCGCGAGCACGCCGGGGACGATCGCGAGCCCGGTCGTGGTGGGAGTCAGCGTGAACGACGCAACGACCACGCACATCGTCATGAGCGCTGCGACCGAGACGTCGAAGCCGCCCACGAGCAGCGCAACCGCCTGCCCGAACGAGACGATGATGAGCGGCATCGACTGGAGCAGAAGGCTGTTGAGGTTCGACTTGCTGAGGAACACGGACGAGTGCACTTCGGCGTAGGCACCGAGCGCGACAATCAGCGTCGTCATCAGCACGAGCGGCAGGAAGCCACGTTTCACGGCGCGGAAGCCTCCGCAGTCTTGTCCGCGACGCTCGCCCGTGATCCGACGATCGCCTCGACGATCCGGCGCTCACCGAGCTCGTGGCGTGGAATCTCCTGGACGATGCGGCCACGCGACATGACGACGACCCGATCGCAGATTCCGGCGAGCTCGATCGGGTCGCTCGACTTCACGACCGTGGCAACGCCCTCGTCCGCCTTCGCACGCAACGCCTCGTAGATGTCGAAGCGGGCACCGACGTCGACGCCCTGCGTGGGCTCCTCGGCGAGGATGACCTTGACATCGCCGCGCAGGAACGGGCGGATGAGGGACACCTTCTGCTGGTTGCCACCGGAGAGCGACTGCACGGGCTGTTCCGTGGACGCCATGCGGACGCGCAGGCGCTCGACGAGCGACGCGATCGCGCTTCGCTCCGCCACGCGAGGGACGATCCCGCCCCGGCCGAGGCGGCGGAGCACCTGGATGGTGGCGTTCGCCCGGACGCTCAGCACTCCGAACAACGCCTCCCCGCGCCGGTCGCCGCTCAACAGGACGACCCCGGCTCGGAGCGGCCCGGCCGGCGAGCGTCGATCGAACTGGACGCCGTCGCAGGAAGCGCCGCCGGTCGCCGGTTCGATGCCGGCAAGCGCTCGCAGGAACGGCACCTGCCCGTTGCCCTCGGCGCCGGCGATGCCGAGGATCTCGCCCTTGCGGACGACGAGGTCGACCGGACCGAAGCGGTCGCCCTGCAGGCCGGACAGCTCGAGCACCACACCGGCCTGATCCGGCAGAGGGTCCCGGTCAGGGAAGGCGACCGTGAGCGGCCGCCCGATCATCAAGGCCACGAGCGCGTCCTCGGAGACTGCAGCCGCAGCGAAGGTTCCCTGACCGACTCCGTCGCGCAGCACCGTCACCCGGTCGGCGACTGCAAGCACTTCGGGAAGCCGGTGGCTCACGTAGAGGACACCGACACCCGACTGCACCTGCTCGAGCACGAGCGTATGCAGCTGCTCGACCGCGTCGGGCCCGAGCGCGGTCGTGGGCTCGTCGAGCAGCAAGACCTTCGGGCGCGTGAGCAGCGCCTTCGCCACTTCCAGGAGTTGCCGGTCGGCGAGCGACAGCGAGGCCGCGGCCGCCGACGCCGAGATGTCGAGCTTGAACTCCGCGAGCGTCCCGGCGGCCCACTGCTCCATGCGCCGGTACGGCGGGCGCGCATCCGACGGCACGGCCAGATAGACGTTCTCGGCGACCGACAAGCCGAGGACGTGCGAGTAGTCCTGATAGGCGATGCCGACGCCGAGCCGGCGGGCAGCGGCCGGTGAGTGGCGGGTGAGGGCGCGCTCGCCGATCTCGACGCTCCCGTCGTCGGGTGCGACGGACCCGCTCGCGATCCCGAGCAATGTCGATTTCCCGGACCCGTTCTCCCCGACGAGGGCGTGGACCTCGCCGGCACGGCAGTCGACGCTGACGTTGCTCAGCGCCTGCACCGCACCGAACGCCTTCGATACCCCG
>DASXDB010000304.1:0-4343 GCA_036490895.1 Gaiellaceae bacterium | reverse complement strand
CTAGTCGATCCGGCCGTTCACTCGTTCGAGTGAGTCGCTCAAGTCTCGCGCTGGATCCGCCGACAACTGTCTGGCGGGTTGGGTGAGAGATCGCAACAGCGGAGGATGAGCGAGTGAGTCAGAAGGCTTTGGCAGGAGCCGATACGCCCGAGTCTCCCGTTCGCGTCCCCCTGGGTCAGCTGCTGATCCAGGCCGGGTTCCTCACGCAGGTTCAGCTCGACGATGCGTTGTACGAAGGAAGTCGCACCGGCGAGCGTCTCGGTGAGGTCGTGGTTCGCCGCGGGCTTGCCACCGAGGACGATGTCGCCCGCCTGCTCGCCGAGCAGTGGGCCCTCGACTACGTCGAGCGGTCCTCGATTTGGTTCGACGCCAATGCGCTCGCCCAGATGTCGCGCGAGGACGCGCAGCGCCTCGAAGCGCTGCCGACCCGTGTGGAAGACGGACGCGTCGTCGTCGCGGTCGCCGAGCCGACAGAGCAGCGGCTCGGCGCGTTGCGCGAGCTGCTCGGAGAGGAAACGGTGATGATCGTGGTTCCCAAGTCGGCACTTGATGCCGGGCTCCGGAGCGATCTCCTTCGGAGTCGTGGCCAGTTCGGGCCGTCCGAGGAGCTCAACGTCCTCGAGCCCGACGCGAACGTCGAGAACGACGCCGAAGGCGAAGGCGAGGAGTGGGACGGAGACGGTGGTGGAGGCGGCGGCGATGACGGCGGTGACGACGGCGGCGATGACGGCGGCGATGACGGCGACGAGCCGATGGCCGCTGTGACCAAGCTGCCGGTCAAGAAGGGCACCGCCTCGAAGGTGTCGGTGTCCGACCAAGACTCCGACGACGCGGTCGCAGCGCTCGCCGAGGAGGCGAATGCGATCGCAGAGCGACTCGCCGCGCAGGCTGCAGCCGTCAAGGCGCAGCAGAGTGAGATGAAGGTCCGCTCGGCGGAGTACGAGTCGCAGATTCAGGCGCTCGAGGACTCGAAGACCGAGCTCGAGGTGCAGCTGCAAGAGAAGACGGAGCAGCTCGACCGCGTCCGCGGCCAGCTCTCAGACCTTCTCGCGTCGTTCGACTAACGCGTGCCCGGAGGCTCCCGTCTGACGCTGACGGGCACGCGCTGTACCGCGTTGTTCGCGTAGCCGCCGACGTTCCACGTGGGCTCGAGCGGCTGTTGGTTCCCGGCGGCGTCGCGCGCGCGACACGCGAGCACGTGCTCGCCCGGCGCCGCGTCCCACTCATACGACCAGCCGCGCCAGGCCCAGCGGCCGAGCTCGTCCGCTGCGAGCTCCGCAGGCGTCCACGAGCCCCCGCCGTCCGCCGAGAACTCGACTGACTCGATCGGTGCATGACCGGACCACGCGCGACCTTCGATCGTGACGAGGCCCGCGTCGACCGTCCGTCCGCGCGTCATGAACTCCGGGATTCCCGGCGGCACCATCAACGCGCGCGGCTGGATCCGCCGGAGCGGTACGCCCGGGTCGTCCTCGTCGGCGCGGACGTGGTAGCCGCGCGCCTGCTGGTACCCGGTGAACGGCTCGCCGACGACGGTGATCCGCGCGAGCCACTTCACGTTCGTCATCCCGTACCAGCCGGGCACGAGCAGGCGAAGTGGGCTTCCGTGTTGCGGCGGCAAGGGGGAGGAGTTCAGGTCGTACGCGAGGATCACGTCCTCGTCGAGGGCCAGCTCGAGGGGCAGGCTGCGCTGGAAGTCCTGCTCCTCGCCCCCCTCCACGCCGCGGTCGAGGCCGGTGAACAGGACTTCGAGGGCGCTGTCACCGGGCGCGGCGCGTTCGAGCACGTCGCGGAGCCTGGCTCCGCGCCAGCGGCCGGTTCCGATCGCCTCGTCGAGCCAGGGCTGGCTGAGCGGGCGCGGTGTGTACCTGGCGCGGCCGTTGCCGGCGCACTCCATCGTCGCCACGACCTCGTGCGCGGGCAGCGTGCGCAGCTCCTCGAGCGTCAGCGTGAGCGACACACCGACATTGCCGTCGACGACGAGCGTCCAGTCGTCGCCGACGAACGGGACGTCGTAGTGGATCAGCAGGTAGTGCATGCCGACCGGCGTCACCGGCCAGCGCAGCACCTCGAGCGGCATGCCGTGATTCCGGGCTGCAAGCTGCAACTCCTCGCGCGTGATCCCCTCGCTGCTCACGCGCTCATCGTCGCACGAGCGGACGGATGGAGAAACGGCACGAGCGGTTCCCAGCCTTCGGCGAGCACCGGTACGAGCGGCTCCGGGGTGATCAATGCCGCGGTCCGCGGCGCGCGACGGGGTGGGCCGTACCCGCCGGGCGACCATCGGCGCAGCGCCCCGTCGACGACGAGATGCGGTTCGTCGTCGAGCAGCACGAACGCGCCGGTGGGGAGTGACGGGACCGAGACACGCGGTCGCGTCCGCGTGCGCTGCTCCTGCAGCACGAGATCGATCGCGTCGGCGCCGCGGAAACCGGTGATCGCGAGGACGCGCTTGTAGTCGGCGCGGCGACAGAGCGCGCACGCTCGGTGGCCGGCCGCGAGCGCCGTCGCGTCGTCGAGGAAGAACAGCCCGGTGAACCTGCCGGGTCGCGGCGTCGCGCCTTGATACCAACCGCGATAGGACAGCCGGCAGGCGATCCACCGCCTCGTCGCAGCACGCCGAACCACGACGCCCGTCTTGTTGTGCAGGCAGCCGCGGTTGCCGTATACGAGCCCACGCTCGGGCGTCGCGATCACGTCGCCGAGTGGCGTCACGCGGTTCCGGAGCGGCATCGGTCGATTGTCGCCGCAGGAGTCATTGCGCCGGAGCCGAAAGTCGATCAAGGTACGGACGTCGAAAGGAGCCGCCCGGTCCGTCCGGTCGGCCTAGGAGGATTGCGAGCCCTAAGCGCAGGTCGAAGGCACATTGACGGGTGAGGTCGGGCGGAGGTGCCAACTGACCCACCGACCTCAGCGCGAGGCTTGAACGTGAGGCCGCCGGCCGAAAGCCGGCGGCCTTGTTTTACCTAGCGCTTACGCGCAAAAAACCACCGGGTCACTCGGACGAGCATCATGTGTAGATCATGCGGAGGTTCCTTGCGATCCTGATCGCCATGCTCGTCGTCTCGGGCGCGGGCGTCGCGTCTGGTGCGCCGGGCAAGGGCCAGGGCGCCACGCCGCCGCCGCCGTTCCCGACGATCGTCGGCGTCTGGTCGCACGACGAGCGGAACGTGCTGATCAAGGGCAAGTGGCACACGATGATCCTCGACCACGGGCGCATCGTGAAGTCGACTCCGGGCCAGGTGACCCTCCGCGAGCCGGACGGGACGATGGCCACGATCCCGCTCTCGGTAAGGACGCGGGTCGCCCCGCTCCGCTTCGCGGACACGCGGCCGGCGTTCCGCCGCGGGTTCTGGGCGATCACGATGCGGATCGACGACGGCGCTGCCGTCCGGCTCCGACTCATGCTCCGCCCATAATTCGGGGGGCGATGTCAGGAACCATCCTCCTGGTCGAGGACGAGCCTTCGGTCGGCGAGCTCGTTCGCGGCTACTTGCAGAAGAGCGGCTACCGCGTCGTGTGGGTTCGGTCGGGCGAGGAAGCGCTCGTCGAGGTCGAACGCCATCCCGTGAAGCTCGTCGTCCTCGACATCGGCCTGCCCGGCATGGATGGGTTCGACGTCTGCCGCGCGATGCGCGGGAAGTCGCAGGTGCCGATCCTCATGCTCACCGCGCGCGACGAAGAGCCCGACCGGGTCGTCGGCCTGGAAGTCGGCGCCGACGACTATCTGACGAAGCCGTTCTCACCGCGCGAGCTCGTCGCCCGCATGAAGGCGATCTTCCGCCGGACGGAGCCGCAAGAGCGCTACGAGCGCTTCGCGCTCGGCGACGTCGTCCTCGACCGCGAGTCGCACGACGTCACGGTCGACGGAGCGCCGATCGAGCTGACCGCGAAGGAGTTCGAGCTGCTCGCGTTCTTCATGGCGAACGCAGGGGTCGTCGTCTCGCGCGACCTGCTGCTCGACCGCGTGTGGGGGCAGGAGTATCCGGGCGGCACGCGCACTGTCGACGTGCACGTCGCGCAGCTGCGCCGCAAGCTCGGTCGTCCCGACCTGATCCGCACCTTCCGAGGCGCCGGGTACAAAGCCGTCGCATGAGAAGCCTCCGGGCGCGCCTCTTCGCGGCGACCCTGGCGGCACTCGCGATCACGCTCGGGTTGTCGCTCCTGATCGGCGCGGTCCTCACGCGCCGGCAGGTCGACCGCTCACAGGCGTCTACGCTCGCGCGGCTCGCGGACGACCGCGCCACCGACCGTCGCAAGCATGTGAGCTATCGGCGCGGGAACGAGACCCTCGGCGCGATCCTCGTGATGGTGCAGCTGCGCTCCGCCTTCGCCGGGCTCGT
>DASXDB010000303.1:0-4269 GCA_036490895.1 Gaiellaceae bacterium | reverse complement strand
GTTCGAACGGACGCGGGAGATCGGGATGCTGCGCGCGATCGGGATGACCCGGCCTCAGGTTCGGCGCATGATCCGGCACGAGAGCGTCATCACCGCGGTGATCGGCGGCGCGCTCGGTATCGCGCTCGGGATCGTCCTCGGCGGATTGCTCGTGGCGAGGGTCGACTTCATCGTCTTCTCCCTGCCGATCGCATCGCTGATCATCTTCGCGGTCGCGGCGATCTTCGTCGGGATCCTCGCGGCGATCTTCCCCGCGCGCCGCGCGGCGAGGCTGAACGTGCTCGAGGCGCTCCAATACGAGTGACGCTGCAGCAGCTGCTCCGGGCGCATGTCGCATCGGACGAGCGCGAGGAGGCGGACCGCATCGCGATGCTGCGCCTCGCGGCCGAGCTCGAGGAGCCGACCTCCCGCGACCAGCCGCGCGCGCATTTCACCGCCTCGGCGTTCGTGATCGACGCGCGGTGCGAGCGCGTGTGCCTGGTCGAGCACGCAAAGCTCGGCCGTCTGCTCCAGCCGGGCGGGCACATCGAGCCGACGGACGCGTCTGTCGAAGCAGCCGCCCTCCGCGAGGCGGCCGAGGAAACGCGGCTCGAGCTCGACTTTCACCCGGTCGCACCGCGACCGTTCGATCTCGACATCCACGAGATTCCCGAGCGGCCGGGCGAGCCGGCGCATTTCCATCTCGACGTGCGGTATCTGCTCGTCGGGTCCGGGGAGCCGTGCGCCGGCGCAGCCTGGTACGGCTTCGGGGAAGCGGGCGACGGTTCCGTCGCGCGGTTGACCGCGAAGGCCTCGAGCTACAGCTGAAACCCCGCCGGCGCTGCGATCGCGAGCGGTGACTGCGGCAGTCCAGCGATCGGAGCAGCCGCGTTGTAACCGCCGGGCGCCACGTCGTTCGGGGCATCTGCGTGAAACAGGGACGCGAGGAGCTGGATCTGGTCGCGACCCGGCCCCAGCTCGAACTGGCCGCCGCCGTACAGCGCGATGCCCTCGCGGGTGCACGCGTCGTAGAAGTCGAAGAGCCGCCTGACCGACCCGAACCTCGACGGCTTGCAGTTCAGGCACCTCGGCCGGAACGGGAGGGCTTCGACGTCGCTCCACTCGTGGATCGCAGCGTCCCAGGTGATCCGGTCGCGGTACGGCTGGAGCGCACGCACCGTCTCCGGCGTCAGCGCGGGGTCCTCGATCCAGGCGTCCGGGAATGCCGACGAGACACGGGTGTACAGCGCGGCGTCGGGCGGATTGCCGAAGGCGCCGCGATAGATCCCCTTGAGGTCGACGGTCTCGACGTTGCGGAGGGTCGCGATCACCTCGGCCGTCCAGTCGTTGTCCGGGTCGAGCTTGAACTGCAGGTCGGGGTACGCCTCGAGCCACCCCGGAACGTTCGCGGTGCGGGTCGAGACGACGAACCGCAGCGGCTGCGACTCGCGGCCGAGGGCTCCGCCGAGGGACAGGCCTGCTTGCCGGAGTGCGAGATCGAGCGCCGCCGACTCGAACGCCCAGCGCCGGTACTCGGTCTGCCCGGCCTGAAGGAGCGAGAACGAATCGAGCGTGTGCCCGCCCGGGAACGGCAGCTTGCCCTCGTCTGCCTGGAACTGCTCCTGCGCGCGCGGGTCGTAGTCAACCTCCTCGCCGCGTCCCTCCGCGCCCTGGCCGTAGAGCACGACGACGGTGCGGCGAAGCGTGAAACCGCGTGCGACCTCGCGCTCGAGCGGCTCGAGGCGATAGCCGTCGATGGTCAGCGGCAGATCTTTGACGGCGTCGTAGAGGCTCATGGTCGGCGGCGTTTCAGGTGGGAACGAAGGGCGTCGAGACGATCGTCCCACTCCGCGCCCGTCTGGGTGAGCCGGAACCGTGTCTCGCGGCCCCGGCGCTCCGACTCCACGAGGCCCGCGTCGGCGAGGGTCGCGAGATGCTTCGCGACCGCCTGTCTCGTCATCGGCAGCTCGCCCGTCAGCTCGGTCGCGGTCGCGGTACCGCGCGCCGACAGGTAGCCGATCACCTGTCTCCGCGACGGGTCGGCGAGCGCTCCGAAGACTTGTCCGAGTGGATCAGACAAGCGCGAACGCGGATGCCTGGAGCTCGAGCGCCGTCGACCACGTGGGCGACGACTCCACGACCACGAGGCGCGTGCCGTTGACGTCGTCGTCGAGCGTGAACTCGACGGTCCCCTCGTCCTCCCAGTCGAAGACGAGCCGCCGCTCGGGCTCGACCTCCGTCACGGTCGCGTGCCGCTCCTCGCCGTTCGACCAGCGGAAGCTCGCGCCGCCACCCGGCCGCAGATCGAGCTCGACGTCGTTCGCGAACCAGTCCTCGAGCCGCTCTTCGTCCGTGAGAGCGTCCCAGACGTCGTCACGGGTGGCGGGCAGGACGATCTCCTTGCGAATCATTTCTTCGAGCCTCCGCTCATGTGCAACCTCCGAGTTGCGCTATTGTGCAACGAACAGGTTGCACATTACAGGGAGGTCCCATGCTGGTGGGCTCAGTCATTCCAATGGTCGTGGAGCAGGATGGCCGTTGGGAGCGCTCGTTCGACATCTACTCGCGCCTGCTGCGCGAGCGCATCGTCTTTCTCGGGCAGGAGGTGAACGACGACATCGCCAACCTGATCGCGGCGCAGCTCCTGCACCTCGACGCGCAGGATCCGGGACGGGACATCTCCCTCTACGTCAACTCGCCGGGCGGCTCGGCCTACGCCGGGATGGCGATCTACGACGCGATGCAATACGTGCAGTCCGACGTCTCGACGGTGTGCCTCGGGATGGGGATGAGCGCGGCCGCGATGATCCTGTCCGGCGGCGCGCCCGGGAAGCGCTTTGCGCTGCCAAACGCGAAGATCATGATCCACCAGGGCTCTGCGGGGTATCGCGGGACGCCGGCCGACATTCAGATCGCCGCGCGGGAAGTCCTGTCGATGACGCGCCGGATGGCGGAGATCATCGCCCGCCACACGAATCAGGACGTCGAGCAGGTGATGAAGGACATCGACCGCGACCGGTTCATGACCCCGGAGGAGGCGGTCGAGTACGGAATCGTCGACGCGATCATGGAGACCCGCGCCCCCGCAGGCGTCAATGGGATCGGCCTCGGCAAGTAGCAGGCTGTCACGTACTAGGCGCCGCGGGTCGTTCTCGGCGCGCGCCGCGCGTTTGCGACGACGCGCTCGACGGCCTGCCGGAGCGCGCCCGGGACGTCGCCGTTGCCGTCCTGGAACCGCTTGAACGCCGCGGCCGGCTTCCCGCGGCGCGCTCGGACGCCGGTGACGCCTTCGAAGTCCGGGACGAGCGCGATCGTGCGGCGCCGGCCGGCGGCGCGGACGATCGCCTCGTTCGAGATCCGCTCGGCGTCCGTCGGCTGGTGCCCGCGCGGAGCGTCTCGGTCGTGGACGACGACGTACGGGATGTCGCACGCGTTGCACACCTCGGCGAACAGCGGGATGTTGCCTTTGCCTGCGCAGTCGACGATCGCGATCGCCTCCTGGTCGGCGTCGTAGCCGAGCGCACGGAACACGAACGGGAACGCGAGCTTCTCGGTTCGGCCCTCGACGAGCATCACCGCGCGCGAGAGGAAGATCTCCGCCCGCTCCGCATCGAGCTCGGTGAACAGTCGCAGCGCCTGGTCGCGCGGGAGCTCGTCCGGCTGCAGCAGCGTCGTGCCCGTTCGGTGGTCATGACGCACGAGCACCAGCTGCTCGAGCCGGTCGACGCCGAGGAAGACCGGTGAGTGCGTCGAGTAGAGCACCTGGTTGCGGCCGCGTGCAGCGAGCCGGTGGAGTTGCGTGTGCAGGTGACGCTGCGACGGGGGACTCAGGTAGAGCTCCGGCTCCTCGATCAGGATCACGTGACCGCGAATGCGCGCGTCGGCGAGCGACGCGATCGCGCGGACGAGCGACAGCCCGCCGTCCTCGGTCTGCCGCTCTGCGACCACGGCCACCGCTCGCGTCGCGTGGCGGTCGGTCGGCGCGAGGAGCGAGGTCACCCGGAGGTTCGCCGGGAAGAAGAGTGCCGGCGGAGCCCCCTCGCGGTTCAGGTTGAGCGTCCCCGGCGGCTTGGAGTCGAGGAACAGCGTTCGACCGCCGGAATCCGCCTCCACGTGAATCCGGGTGTACCCGTGCGAGACGTCGGCGACGGTCGGCATCGGCGCCGCCGCCTCGAGCAGCGTCCACACGGCGGCCAGCACGGTTGACTTCCCGGACGAGGACTCGCCGACGAGCACGCACACCGCGCCCGGCTCGAGGTCGACGTCGCGCGCGCCGCGGTAGCCGTGAAT
>DASXDB010000302.1:0-1853 GCA_036490895.1 Gaiellaceae bacterium | reverse complement strand
CCTGGATCGCCTTCATCTCCGGCGCATGCGCCTGGAGCGACTGCATCGAGTGGATCGAGCGCACCGCGAGCGGAACGAGCGCGAGCCGCACGACGATCGTCACGGCGACGATCGACCAGCCCCACGGCAGCCCGAGCGTCGTGTGAAAGAAATCGAGAATCGCCTTCATGACGTTCTCGAGCGGCGACAGGATGCTCGCGATCACATAGGCGTACGAGATCACGGGTAGTCGATCCCTCCGTGCGACCACGGGTTGCAGCGCAGGAGGCGCCAGCCGGCCAGCGGCATCCCCTTCAGCACCCCGTGCTTGCGGATCGCGAGCGCCGCGTACTCCGAGCAGCTCGGGTGGTACTTGCAGGTGTTCGCGGGCAGGAGCGGCGAGATCAAAAGCTGGTAGAGCCTGATCGGCGCAACCGCCAGCGAACGCGCGGCGGCGATCACGCGGCCGCCTTCCCGAGCACCTCGTCGACCCTCTCCTCGAGCCACGCGTGGCCGTTCGCCTCGGCGGCCTCCGGCAGCCCCTGACGGACGATCAGGACGTAGTCGTTCGCGGCCGGAACGGTCGCCAGGCGGCCGCGCATGATCTCGCGCAGCTGCCGCTTGATCCGGTTGCGGACGACCGCGTTGCCCACGCCGCGCGGCACGGCGAATCCGAGCCGCGGCTCACCGAGCGTCTCGTCGCGCGGGCCCCACCAGAGCGTCAGGAAACGCGTCGACACCGACCGGCCCTGTCGGTACACGGCATCGAAATCGCGTGAGCGTGAAAGGCGGTTCCGCCGCTGCACCGGCGTCAGGCTGAGAGACGCTTGCGGCCCTTCGCGCGGCGCCGCTTCAGGATCAGGCGACCGGCGCGCGTCGACATACGCGCGCGGAATCCGTGTTTGCGCTTGCGCCTGCGAACGTTCGGCTGGTAGGTCCGTTTCATCTCGTCCGAAAAGAAGGAATGAGCCGGCACTCGGCCGGCCGTCGGCGAGTATAGCCGGACCTCTTTGCGCACCTGTTTGTCCACATCCCCCAAGCGGTGAAAAAGGCGTGGAAAGCGCGGGACGACGCGTCGTCCGACGCACGCTCGTCCACAGGTGTGGAAGAACGTGTGGAGTCGGGGAAAAGCCTGCAAAACACCGTATTCGTCGGTGTGGACAAGACGAGAAATCCTCATTGAGGCGCCTTCCGCACGCTGCTATGCTCGCCACCCCCGAGGGCGAGTGAAGGAGCGGTAGGCGCGCGTGGAGCAGGAAATCGAGTTGACGGCGGAGGACCTCTGGAACGACGTCTCGACCCGACTCCGAGAAGCGCTCAACGACACCACCTACTCGACCTGGTTCGGCGAGGTCGACGGGGAAGAGCTCGACGGCGACCGGTTCGTGCTCGCCGTCCCGAACGACTTCACTCGTGACTGGATCGAAGGGCACTTTCTCGACCTGATCCGCGCGACGGTGCGCGATGTCGCCGGCGGCGAGCGCCAGGTGGGGTTCCGGGTGATCGAGACGGCGCCGCCGCAGCCGTCCGCCCAGGCGATTCCGGCCACCGTCACGCCGCTTCCGCTCGAGGTCACGCAGCGGAGCGAGATCGCGGGGATCAACCCGAAGTACACGTTCGACTCGTTCGTCATCGGCTCGTCGAACCGCTTCGCGCACGCGGCCGCGCTCGCCGTCGCGGAGGCGCCGGCCCAGGCCTACAACCCGCTCTTCATCTACGGGCACACGGGCCTCGGCAAGACGCACCTCCTGCACGCGATCGCGAACTTCGTCACCGACCACGGCGGTGGCCTCACCTGCCGCTACGTGACCTCGGAGACGTTCATGAACGACTTCATCAACAGCCTCCGCGACAAGCGCATCGAGGGCTTCAAG
>DASXDB010000301.1:0-6020 GCA_036490895.1 Gaiellaceae bacterium | reverse complement strand
GAAGATCGACGCGCTGATCAAGGACGAGCTGCTCGAGCTGAAGTCCATCTACGGCCGCGGCGACGACCGCCGCACCGAGATCGTCGCCGCCGAGGAGGAGCTCGAGCTCGAGGACCTGATCGCGGAAGAGGACATGGTGATTGCGATCACGCGCTCGGGCTACATCAAGCGGCTCCCGGTGACCGCGTACCGCGAGCAGCGCCGCGGCGGCATCGGCGTGATGGGGATGGACCTGAAGGACGAGGACTACATCGAGCATCTCTTCGTCGCGTCGACCCACGATTACATCCTGTTCTTCACGAGCGTCGGCAAGGTCTACCGGCTGAAGGTGCACGAGCTGCCGCTCGGCTCACGCCAGTCGAAGGGCCGCGCGATCGTCAACCTGCTGCCGTTCCGCCAGGGCGAGGCCGTCCGGGCCGTCATCCAGACGCGCAGCTTCGAAGAGGCCAAGTTCCTGCTGTTCGCGACGAAGAACGGCGTCGTCAAGAAGACGGAGCTTGCCGCGTACAACACCTCGCTGAAGGCGGACGGGATCATTGCGATCAAGATGCGCGACGGCGACGAGCTCGTTGGCGTCCGGCACTCGACCGGCGACGACGACGTGCTGATGGTCTCGCGCCTCGGCCAGGCGATCCGGTTCTCCGAGCGCGACGTCCGGCCGATGGGCCGCGATGCCTCCGGTGTCCAGGGGATGAGGCTCCGGGGCGACGACGAGGTGATCTCCGTCGCGATCGCCGCCGACGACGCCGACCTGCTCGTCGTGACCGAGAACGGCTACGGCAAGCGCACCCGCGTGTCCGAGTACCCGAAGAAGGGCCGCGGCGGCATGGGCGTGAAGACCGTGCAGCTCACCGAGGCCCGCGGCCATCTCGCCGGCGCCCGGGTCGTGCGCGACGGCTACCAGGTGATGCTGATCTCGACGGGCGGGACCGTGATCAGGATGCAGGTCGAGGAGGTCAAGCGTCTCGGCCGCTCGACGCAAGGCGTGATCGTGATGCGGCTCCGCGACGGCGAGCTCGTCTCGTCGATCGCACCGGTCGTCGACTCCGGTGACGACGAGTAGCGGAACACGATCAATATTTGTGCGTCCGGCGCTTCCTTTTTGAAAGGGATAGTGGTAGAAGTCGGCGCCAGGGGTTGCGGCGCCCGACAAAAGGAAGGCCACCGTGGCGTACTCCAAGAACGTCGAGTTGCTCGAGCCGATCGACCTCGCCGAGCACCTCGACAAGATCGAGCTCTACCTGGGCCAGGTGTGCGCGATCGCAGGCATCTCGAAGATGCAGCTCGACTACTGGACGAACAAGGCGCAGATCCCGACCAAGGGGAAGAAGCAGCGGATCTACGACATGGACGCCGTCGAGACCGTGATGCTGATCAAGCAGGCGAAGGACAAGGGCCTGAACCTCGGTGCGGCGATCGACGCGGCCCGCCGCTTTCGTGAGCTGAAGGCCGGCGGCTAGCCGGACGACTTCTCGCCGGCGGCGCGCAGCGCCTGCAGCATCTCGATCGGCACCGGGAACGCGATCGTCGTCGACTGCGACGAGCCGAGCTCGAGCAGCGTCTGCAGGTAGCGCAGCTGCAGGGCGATCGGGTGCTCCTCGATCACCTGCGCTGCGTCCTTCAACCGCTCGGACGCCTGGAACTCGCCCTCGGCGTTGATGACCTTCGCGCGCCGCTCGCGCTCGGCCTCGGCCTGGCGCGCCATCGCGCGCTGCATCCCCTGCGGGATCTCGACGTCCTTCACCTCGACGATCGAGACCTTGATGCCCCAGGGCGCCGTCGCCTCGTCGATGATCCCCTGCAGGATCGCGTTGATCTTCTCGCGCTCCGACAGCAACTCGTCGAGCTGGTGCTGGCCGAGCACCGACCGCAACGTCGTCTGCGCGATCTGCGACGTCGCGACCATGAAGTTCTCGATCTGGACGATCGCCTCCTGCGGCTGCACGATCCGGAAGTAGGCGACCGCGTTCACGCGCACCGGCACGTTGTCCTTCGTGATCACTTCCTGCGGCGGGATGGTGAGCGTGATCGTCCGCAGGTCGACGCGGACCATTCGGTCGACGATCGGGATCAGGAAGATGAGGCCTGGCCCCTTCGGGGTGGGGAACAGCCGGCCGAGGCGGAACACGATGCCGCGCTCGTACTCGCGCAGCACCTTCACCGCCGCGATCGCATACAGCGCAGCGAAGAACACGACGATGACGAGGACGACGACGGCTGCGGTCACGACGTGATCCTATGCACGGCGAGCGTCAAGCCGTCGAGCGCGTCCACCGCGACGCGGTCGCCTTCGTGGAGCGGCTCGTCGGATCGCACCCGCCACAGCTCGCCGCGGACGAAGACGTCGCCGCCCGGGCGTACCACGCCTTCGAGCCCCACGATCTGCTCGGGCCCGACGGTGATCGGCGCGCGCCGCGCGGCGACCGACTTCGAGACGGCGAGCGCCCAGAAGCCGCCGATCAGCGCGGTCACCGTCACGACCACCCAGACGTGCATGTGGTACGGCGTTCCGGCGTCGTGGAAGAGGGTCGTCAGGCCGATCGCCATTGCCACGAGCCCCGAGACCGTGAGCGCGCCGTGCGACGTCACGTGGGCGTCGATCACAAGAAGCGCCGCGCCGAGCAGCACGAGGATCAGGCCGCCCCACGAGAGCGGGAGGACCGAGAAGCCGAAGAGCGCGCACACCATGCAGATCGCGCCGAACGCGCCCGGGATGACGACGCCGGGATGGAAGAGCTCGAAGCCCAGCCCTGCAAGGCCCGCGAGGAAGAGGAGCGAGACGATGTTCGGGTCGATCAGCGTCGAGAGGAAGCGGGTGAAGAAGCCCGGCTTCACGTCGACGATCTGTGCGCCCGCGGTGTGGATCGTCAGGTGGCGCGGCGTCGTCACGCGGCCGTCGATCGTGCGCAGCAGCGCCGGCAGCGAGGGCGAGACGACGTCGATCACGTTCATGCGCAGCGCTTCGGCCGCGGTGAGGTTCGAGGCCTTCCGCACTGCCGCGTCGGCCCACTGGGCGTTTCGCCCGTGGGTCTTCGCCAGCCCGCGCAGCGAGGCGGCCGCGTCGTTCACGACCTTGCGCCGCAGGTCGCTGCCGATGTTCGTGCCGTTGCCCTGGATCGGCGTGGACGAGCCGATGTTCGTGGACGGCGCCATCGCGAGGACGTCCGCAGCCTCGGAGATCCAGACGCCGGCGGACGCGGCGCGGGCTCCCTCCGGCGAGACGTAGACGATCACCGGGATCTTCAGCGCGAGCTCCTTCTGCACGATCTTGCGCATCGACTCCTCGAGGCCGCCGGGGGTGTCGAGGACGATCACGGCGGCGCTGTAGCCGTGCGACTCGGCGTGCGACAGCTGGCCGTTCAGCCAATCCTGAGTGACGGGGTTCACGTCCTGCGTGAAGTGGATCGCGAGCACCTTCGGCGTCGATGCGGCGTGGGCCGGCGCCGCGATCGCGACGAACAGGAATGCCGCAAGCAGCAGGCGTTTCACGCGTCTGAAAGTGTATGCCGCCAGGCCTCGTAGCCGCGTTCGAGCCGGACGAGCACGTCGACGAGAAGCTCGAGGCGGTCGCCCTCCGCGAACCCCGATCCGGGCCATGCGGTGCCGCTGACATTGATCCCCACACCGAGCACGACCCGCTCGCCCGCTTCCGCGAGGATGCCCGCCGCCTTGCGTCCGTCGACGAGCACGTCGTTCGGGTGCTTGATCGTCGCGTGGGGGCCGATCGCGTCGGCGACGGCTCGGGCGGCGACCAGGGTCAGCTCGGGCCAGCGGGCGACCGGTTGCGGCGGGTAGAGCGCGACGGAGAACATCAGCGCCGAGTCGGTCCACGTGCGCCCGAGCCGGCCGCGGCCGTCGGTCTGGTGCTCGGCGAGGGCGACGGCGCCGTGCGCGGCGTCGGCCGGCAGCATCTTCTGGGTCGTCGGCGCCTCCTCGGCCCAGTGGTACTCGCGCCCGAACGAGCCGAGGAGCCTGGGGAGAACGGTCAGGGGCTCGAGCAGCAAGTCTTTAAGGTAGTCCCGTGCACCTTTCCACCGATGGGCCTCTCGTGTACGAGCGGCTCTCCGACCCCGTCCTCGTGCGGCGTGCCAAGGACGGCGACGCATCCGCGCTCCGCACGTTGTGCGAGCGGCACGCGGAACGGGTCGAGCGCATCGCGCTGCACATGTTGCGCGACCCCGAAGACGCGCGTGACGCCGCGCAGGAGTCGCTCGTGAAGCTCGTGCGCCGGATCGGGCAGTTCCGCGGCCAGTCGGAGTTCTCGACCTGGCTGCACCGGCTCGTCGTCAACACCTGCAAGGACGTGGCGCAGGCGCGCTGGGCGGCGGATCGCCGCACGGATCAGCTCGTCGAAGACCGCCGCATCGCCCGCGACGGCGACCCGGCGCGCGCGCTCGCCGCGTCCGAGACACGGCTCGAGCTCCGCCGCTGTCTCGCCGACCTGCCCTCTGCGCAGGCGACCGTCGTCGCGATGAAGGACGCGTTCGACGCGTCGTTCGAGGAGATCTCCGCGCAGACGGGACTTCCGGTCGGAACGGCGAAGTGCTACGCGCACCGCGGCCGCAACACCTTGCGGGCCCGGTTGAGCGCATGATGGACAAGGCGGCGATCGAAGCGGTGCTGCCGCACCGCGACCCGATGCTTCTCATCGACGAGGTGGTCGAGCTCGTCGAGGGCGAGCGCGTCGTCGCCCGCAAGACGGTGACCGAGGAGGACTGCGCCGGCCATTTCCCCGGCAATCCGATCATGCCGGGCGTGAAGATGGTCGAGGCGCTCGCGCAGTGCGGTGCGGTCGCGGTGCTGTCGCAACCGGAGAACCGCGGCAAGCTCGCGCTGTTCGCCGGCATCGACGACGTGCGCTTCAAGCGGGTCGTGCGCCCCGGTGACGTGCTGACGCTCGAATGCCGGGTCGAGACGGTTCGCGGCCCGATCGGCCGCGGCAAGGTGAAGGCCACCGTCGACGGCCAGCTCGCCGTTCGGGGGACGCTCACGTTCGCGGTCGGAGACGAGCAGTGATCGCGCGCACGAACGGCACGCCGATCTCGATCACCGGGCTCGGGTGCCACGTGCCCGAGCGCATCCTCGACAACGCCGAGCTGTCGACGATCGTCGACACGAACGACGCGTGGATCGTCGAGCGCACCGGCATCCGCGAGCGGCGCATCGCAGCCGAGGACGAGGCACTCACCGATATCTGCCTACCGGCGGCGCGGCGCGCCCTCGAGATGGCGGAGGTCGACCCGGCGTCGATCGATCTCCTGATCGTGGCGACGGTCACGCCCGACATGGCGTTCCCGTCCTCGAGCGCGCTGATCGCCGACGCGCTCGGCATGCCCCAGGCAGCGGCCTACGACCTGTCCGCCGGCTGCACCGGCTTCGTCTACGCGATCGCGCAGGCGCACGGGATGCTCTCGGCCGGCCTCGCGAAGCGCGCGCTCGTGGTCGGCGGGGACGTCCTCTCGACCATCCTCGACTGGACCGACCGCTCGACGCTCGTGCTCTTCGGGGACGGCGCGGGCGCGGTCGTGATGGAGCCGGTCGGGCGGGGCGGCTTCCTCGGCTTCGAGCTCGGCGCCGACGGCGGCGGCGGCGCGAACCTCTGGCTTCCGGGCAGCGGCTCGCGGAAGTTCGCCCAGCCGGAGAAGTTCGTGAAGATGAACGGACGCGAGGTCTTCAGGTTCGCGACCCGCGTGATGGTCAGCTCGGCAGAGGCGATTCTGGCCGAGTGCGGGAGGACGGTCGAGGACATTGACGTATACGTCCCGCACCAGGCGAACGTCCGCATCATCGATCACGCTGCCAAGAAGCTCGGCATCCCGCAGGAGAAGACCGTCGTGAACGTGGAGAAGTACGGCAATACCTCCTCCGGCTCCATCCCACTCGCGCTCGCGGACGCAGCCGATGACGGACGGCTCGAGCCTGGCAAACTGGTGCTTCTCACGGGCATGGGCGCTGGCCTGACGTGGGGATCGGCACTGATCGAGTGGACCCACCCGACGACTGGAGCAGCAGCATGACCA
>DASXDB010000300.1:0-36352 GCA_036490895.1 Gaiellaceae bacterium | reverse complement strand
TAGATCAAACCCTCAATCTGGAACTTCGCCGGCGAAAGCGACGCCGCAAGCACCGAACTCACCGCAACCTTGTTCCAATCGATCGCCGCCTGCGCCGAGACCTTCACGCTGTTCTGTCGTGCACTCGAGGCGCCGGACCCGGTGATGCCAAAGGCGAGCCCCGCACAAGCGATCGCGACGACCGCGATCAGAATCCGACCTGGGTTGAATCTCACGTAAAGCTCCTCTCCTGCCGGCTCGACCAGCGCGGCAACGTCCTTCTGGCTGTCGATGCAGCGTCGAGCCTCGCAGCGCTCGGAGCAATTAGACGTTCGTCGTATTTGCCACACCCAGAGGGGTCGCGTATCGTCGGCTAATGGCGAACCTTGGCTCGCATGACATACGCGAGGCGCAGGCACTGATCCACAGCGCATACTCCGCCTCCGGCCCTGCGCAGTTCGCCGACCGAACCGTGCAAGAGCTCGCCCAACTCGTTCCTGGCGAGGTTGTCGGTTACAACGAACGAGAGCTCGACAGCCAACGCTTGCTCGTCGCCGCCGAGACGCCGTCGATTGGGCGGCAACCCGAAATTACCAACGCCGTTACAACCTTCTGCAGCGAGTACCCGCTGAGCATGCGGCGCCACCATGCCGAGTCGCGCGCGCTCACAATCTCCGACTTCCTCACAGCCGGAAAGCTCCACCGGCTCAGCTATTACAACCACGCGCTGCGACCGCTCGGGCTCGAATACCAGATCCGTCTCTGGCTATCGGCGCCGCCCGGGATCGCCCGCTACTTCTACATCAGCCGGCGAGCGGGAGACAAGGACTTTGCCGAGCGCGACCGAGACATTCTCCAACTCTTGCGACCATTTCTTGTCGCGCTGCACGAGCGCTTCGACGCACCCGGCCCAGAGCGGACCAACTGCGACGGCCTCACCGACCGGGAGGTTGAGGTCCTCGGCTGGGTCGCCCGGGGAAAGACAAACCACGAGATCGCCGCGCTCCTAGTCGTCTCCCCGCACACGATCCGAAAGCATCTCGAGCACTGCTACGAAAAGCTCCGAGTCCACACACGAACCGCCGCGGTCGCGCGCGCCTTCGCTACCTGAACAAAGCACTAGTTGAACGGCGGCCAGCAGTCGCCGCCTGCATGCCGGCGCCTCCGCCGTGTTAGCTCGGCGGGATGTTTTGGTTGATGCGGAAGAAATTCGTCGGATCGAACCTCCGCTTGAGTGCGACCAGGCGTTCGAACTTCTCGGCTCCATAGGCCTCGAGCACGCGCCCGGCGCCCTCCTGGCCGAGGAAGTTGACGTAGACACCACCGGCCGAGAACGGCCGCGCCGCCTCCCAGAAGTCCCGTGTCCACGCAATGTGCCGCTCATCCTCGCCGTCGTCCCAGCGTGTGTTGATGTTGAGGATGAACGGTGCCGCGCGGTGCGTGTACGCGCTCTCCTCGGACGGGACGTCGGCGATCGCGCCGCCGCCGAGCACGCCGATCTTGATGTCCGAGAGCGGCGATGTCAGCGCGCCGAAATGCTCGACCACCACCTCGATTACCTCGTCACTGAGACTCGCGAGATATTCAGCCTTCCAGTAGTTGTCGAAGCCGCGCGTCCAGTTCGCATCGAGCGCCTGCTGCCAGACCGTGTACCGGCGCGGCTCGATCGTCTCCGCAATCGGCTCTACCGACCGGCGCAGCGGCTTGAGCACCCGCTCCCCCTCCTCGATCGAGCCCGCATAAAGGCAGCCGACGGCAATCACTTTCGTCCCGTGCACCGCCTGCGGCAGGAACGGTGCGGAGGGAGCGATGCGCAGCGTCACCGCGACGAAAAGCTGCCGCGGCGCCGCGGGGCCGAACTCGCGCACGACACGCAGCACATCTGCGATCTGCTCCTCCGCAAAGAACAACATCCCGCAGAGAACGTTCGGCCCGACCGGGTGGAGCCGGTATTCGAACGAGGTCACGATCCCGAAGTTCCCGCCGCCACCCCGGAGACCCCAAAACAGATCCGCGTTCTCGTCAGGCGCCGCGCGAATCAACTCGCCGTCCGCCCCAACGACATCGGCCTCGAGCAGGTTGTCGCAGGCCAGCCCATACAAGCGGCTGAGCCAGCCGAAGCCGCCACCGAGCGTGAACCCCGCGATACCAGTGGTCGAGTTCAGCCCACCCGGACTTGCCCACCCATACACCTGCGTCTCGTAGTCGTAGTCCCCCCACAACGCACCACCGTGGGCACGCGCCGTACGCCGGCGCGGATCGACACGCACCGTCCGCAATGCCGAGACGTCGATCATCACGGCGTCGTCCCAGACTGCGAGACCGGCAATGTTGTGACCGCCACCGCGCACCGACACCAAGAGCTCACCCTCGCGCGCGAACCGCACCACCTCCTGCACGTCGCGAACACCGCTGCAGCGCGCAATCAGCGACGGACGCCGATCGATCGCGCCGTTCCAGACAGCCCGGCGCTCGTCATAGGTCGTGTCGCCGGGCATGATCAACTCGCCGCGGAACCGCCCGCGAAGCGACACGGTCGCCGTCACACCCGGCGTGCGAGCAAGCTCGACAAGTTCACCGCCGGCATCGGCCGATCCTGGCGCAGTCGAGCAACTCATGCAAGCGTCGCCCGACTCGACTCGTTGAGAATCCGTGAGAGGGTCCCGGCCCGGCAGGCCCGCAGCGTGTCCTCTTCGTGCGCCACTGGTACGCCGAACAGGGCCATCACGGCGTCTTCGAGACTGCCTCGGCGCTCAAACGTCCCCATGTATGTCCAGACGAACGAAAAGGAGCTGCAGCGCGGACGATGACAGTTTGACAAAGGCTTCTTTGCAAAGTTAGCTTGGTAAAATGCCTCACAAAGGTCAGGCGCGGCGAGCGATTCGTGATCCGCGGGTGCTGCGGGCAATGGCCCATCCATTCCGACTGCGCCTTCTCGATCTGATCGTTCGGCGCGGCACGCTGACATCTGCCGAGGCAGCGGAGGCGACCGGCGAGACGACCGGAAGCTGTTCGTTCCACCTGCGTCAGCTCGCCAAGTACGGGTTCGTCGAGCCCGCCGAACCGCGCGATGGCCGTGAACGTCCCTGGAAGCGCGTCGAAGGTGGCGAGCGCATTCCGGATTCGTCGGATCCCGTGTTCTCCCGCGCGGTGGCGGAGGCAGGCCGAGTCATTCTCGATCGCGTCTACGAAGAAGCAGAGCGGTGGCTGGACGGTCACGGCGACCTACCTCGCCGTTGGCAACGCGGCGCGGTACTCGATGAGGAGCTGCTCTACCTCACGGCCGACGAGCTCGCTGATCTCTCACGGGCGGTAGTCGAGCTCCTCGCGAAGTACCGATCACGCACAACAACACCCGCCAAGCGGCCGCAGGAGTCCTGGCCCGTCCGCGCGCTGGCGCTGCTCTTCCCCGCTCCGGATCAGAACGGTTAGCCGGCGGTCGCTTCGAGCGTGGATCTCCGAGCCTTTCGCATCCTATGGGTCGGTCAAGTCGTCTCGGCGCTCGGGACACGCGTCTCCGGTGTGGCTTTCCCACTCCTGACCTTGTTGTTAACGGGTTCAGCGACGAAAGCGGGTGCGGTCGGGTTTGCCGGCACGCTGCCACTCCTCACAATGACGTTGCACGCGGGCGCGTTTGTCGACCGCTACGACCGCAAGAAGATGATGCTCGCCTGCGAAGCGGCGCGCGCCATCGCGCTCGCCAGTGTGGCCGCAGGCGTCTTCTTCCACTTTGTCTCCTTTCCCCAGCTCGTTGTCGTGTCAGTCATTGAGGGCGCGGGATTCACGTTGTTCGAGATCGCGCAACGAGCCGCGCTTCGCCAACTCGTTCCCGTGGAGCAGCTGCCGCACGCTGCGGCGCTCAACCAAGGCCGCGAGTACGGCGCCCTACTGGTCGGGCTGCCGCTTGGTGGGGCGCTCTACGGAATCAGCCGTGTCGTTCCCTTCCTGGCCGACGCCGTCTCCTACGTAGCCTCATTCGCGTCGCTACTCCTGATTCGACGACCGCTCAACGAAGCTCGCGACACCCAGCAAACCGTGCGCCGCCGAGCGCGCGACGAAATTGGCGAAGGCATTGCGTGGCTATGGCGGCAGCCGTTCCTACGTACTTGCTCGCTGTTGGTGATTCCGAGCGACCTGACCGTTAACGCGCTCTTTCTCGTCGTCGTCGTGCTCGCCAGGCGCCACGGCGCTTCGCCTGGGCTCATCGGCGTAATGCTCATCTTCAACGGGGTTGGCGGACTCGTCGGCACCTTGCTCGCTCCGCACGCGATTCGACGATTCCCACCGCAGGTCGGCATCTACGCGACGCTCATCACGATGACTTTGCTGTTGCCCGTGATCGCCGTCGTTCGCAACCCGATCGCGCTCGGGATTCTCTACGGCGCAATGTTCGTTCCATATCCGACCTGGGGAGCGATGATCAGCGCCTACCGCGCCGCTCTCGTTCCCGACCATCTTCAGGGACGCGTGCAGAGCGTCGCGACACTCCTTTCGCTCGGCGCTGTACCCGTCGCACTTCTCGCCGTCGGCGCCGCACTCCAACATTTCGGAGGCGTACCGACCGTTCTCGTGCTCTTCGCGATCATGGTTGCCGCGACCGTGTACGCCTTGAGCAGCCAGAACATCCGCCACGTCGCGCCACTGACGGAGGCCGCACCGGCGAGCTAGGTTCCGCCGTTCGAACCTCTTCCGTTCGACCAAGCCTCGTTTGGTGCGACCAGGTCGGCCGTCAACTCGGCTGTTCCCGTAGCGCCGAGCAGGCGGAGCGTGCGGACGTAATCCTTGTGCAGCAGGAATGCCAGGTGGTCGACGCCGCGCTCACCGCCGGCCATCAGCGCGTAGAGATACGGGCGCGCGACGAACGCCGCGCGAGCTCCGAGAGCCACGGCCGCGGCGACGTCGGCTCCCGAGCGAACGCCGCCGTCGAGATAGACCTCTGCACGGTCGCCGAGCGCCTCGGCGACGCGCGGGAGAAGGTCGAGAGGCGATACCGCCCGGTCGAGTTGTCGGCCGCCGTGATTCGAGAGCGCGACGCCGTCAGCGCCTGCCGCCACCGCGGCGAGCGCGTCGTCGACGCGCTGGACTCCCTTGACGACGAGTGGCCCCGGCCATTCGGTTCGTAGCCACTCGACGTCTGCGAACGTCACACTCGGATCGAAGACTCGGTCGATCAATCCCATCACGTCGTCGGCCGCACCGAGCGACTCGAAGGCGAGCGGCTCGGTGGTCAAGGCATCGAAGAGCCATCGGGGCTTGCGCAGCATTCCTCCCAGCGTCCGCGGCGTGAGCGTCGGAGGGATCGTCAACCCGTTATGCGTGTCGCGGTGCCGCGCGCCCGCAACCGGCACGTCGACGGTCAGCACGAGCGTGCGATAGCCCGACTCGCGAGCGCGTGTGACGAGCTCGCGAACGCGCCCACGGTCCTTGGAGACGTACAGCTGGAACCACCGATCGGCGTCAGGTGCCTCCGCAGCGAGCCGCTCGATCGACGTAGTGCCGAGCGTCGAGAGCGTGTACGGGATACCCGCCCGCGCCGCGCTGCGCGCCACTGCGGGCTCGCCGGCCGCGTGCATCATCCGCGTGAACCCTGTCGGGCCGAAGACGATCGGCAGCGAGGCCCGCTGCCCCAGGATCGTCGTCGCGGTGTCGCTGGTCGCGACGTCGCGGAGCACGCGCGGCTCGAACGTGAGCTGCTCGAACGCCGACACGGCACGGCGTGCCGACAGCTCGCGCTCCGCAGCGCCTTCGACGTAGTCGAACACCGACCGGGGCGTCCTTCGCCGAGCACGCAGACGCAGGTCTTCGGTCGTGACGACGCGCGCCCACGGGTCGCGACCGATACGGAAGGTCGGCGCGACGAACCGCCACAGAGCCGATACCGGAGGCAGGCGACGCTTCATGTCGTCAGCCCGTACCAGTTGGTGGCAGTGCCGCTCAGGATGTGCGGATCGCACCCCGCCACCGCCAGCGTCTCTTCGTACTCGACGGCGAGAGTCGAGACGGGCCAGTCCGAGCCGAACATGCACCGATCCGGCCCGAACCACTCGAGTGCGAGCGCGACGGTGCCCTCGGGGTCGTGCTCGGTGAAGACGCCGGACACCTTGCAGACGACGTTCGGGAGCTCGGCGAGCGCTGTGACACCTTCGCGCCACGCCGAGTCGTCACCGGGTGGTCGCTTCCCCACGTGGTCGAGCACGAACCTCACTCCGGCGTTGCGCTGCGCGGTTTCGACGGCAGCGGGCAGGTGCGGCGGTCTCACGAGCAGGTCATAGACGAGACCCGCGTCGCCGACGGCGGCGATGCCGCGTCGTACCTCCGAGCGGAGCAGCCAACCGGGATCCGGCTCGTCCTGTACGAGGTGCCGGACGCCCACGAGCGGTCCGTCGAGTTCGGCGAGCTGCGCAGGCACGTCGCTTTCGAGGTCGACCCAACCCACCACGCCGAGCACCCATGGATGCGCTGCGGCGGTCTCGAGCAGCTCGCGCGTCTCGGCGAGGTCCGTTCGAGCCTGGACGAGCACGGTCCCGACGACGCCGTGCTCCAGGAGCAATGGCTCCAAGTGCTCGGGGCCGTAGCGACGGCGCAGCGCCGCGACGTCGTCGGTCATCCAGGGATAGACGGCGTGCGCCGGGTCCCACAGGTGGTGGTGCGCATCGATGATCACGCGCCGTCGAGCGGCACGTCTTCAGCGGGATCGAGATGCTCACGAAGCCAGCGCTCGTTCGTGGCGATATGCATCAACGCCGAGGCGCGCGCGAGGTCGGCGTCACCGGCGGCGATCGCCTCGTAGATCCGGGTGTGCTCATCGCGCGCAAGGTCGAGGGCGCCACGCTCGGCAATGCCGTGCCACAGGCGCGCGCGCTGCGTGCTCGTCGAGAGGCTGCGCAGCAGTGCCCGCAGCACTCCGTTGCCGCGCGCCGCTGCGATCACGTCGTGGAACGCGGTGTCTGCCTCGACGAGCTCGTCGGCACGGTCGCCGGCGTCGATCATCCGATCGAGCTCGCGCCGCAGGCTCGCGATCACCTCCGCGCTCGCCGCACGAGCGGCGAGTGCCGCGGCCTCGGGCTCGAGCATGCGGCGGACCTCGAACAGGTCGAGCACGGTCCTGCCGCGGAGCAGGTCGGTGGCGAACAGCGTCGGCTCGAGCAGCTCGCCCGGCTCGAGGCTCGCGACATAGGTTCCGTCTCCCTGGCGCACTTCGAGGACACGTGCGAGGGAGAGCGCGCGCACTGCCTCGCGCAGCGAGTTGCGCGACAGGCCGAGCTGCTGAGCGAGGTCGCTCTCGCGCGGGAGGCGAGTCCCAGGCCCCCATTCGCCGCCCGTGATTCGCGCGCGAATGCGCACGATCGCATCGTCGGTGACTCCTGCGCCGCGGCGGCGCGGTTGGCGATCCATCCTATGTGTTCCTCCGAGAGATCGGGTGAAACGAGTCTATATGACCCGAGATGTGCAAGTTTATGCCAACGAGGTTGACAGACATCCGATCATTGGAGTACAAACCTCGGCTATGTCGACCCGGATCGTGAGCGGCGTCACGTACGACGTCCGGTTTCCCACCTCCACCACCGGGGCCGGCTCCGACGCCATGAACACGGATCCCGACTACTCGGCGGCATACGTGACGCTTCAAACCGACCACCCGTCGGGCCTCAGCGGGCATGGCCTGACGTTCACGATCGGCCGCGGGACCGAGATCGTCGTCGCCGCGATCGAGGCGCTCCTGCCACACGTCGTGGGGAGCACGGCCGAGGAGACGATCGCAGACCTCGGAGGTTTCTGGCGTCGGCTCGTCACGGACTCGCAACTCCGCTGGCTGGGGCCCGAGAAGGGCGTGATCCACCTCGCGACGGCCGCCATCGTCAACGCCGTCTGGGATCTCTACGCGAAGCTCGAGGGAAAGCCGCTCTGGAAGCTGCTCGCCGACATGTCACCGGAACAGCTCGTTGACTGCGTCGATTTCCGTTACATCGACGACGCGCTTACGCGGGCGGAAGCCCTCGAGCTTCTTCACCGAAACGAATCGACGAAGGCGGAACGCGAGCGGCTCCTGCTCGCGGAGGGCTTCCCCGCCTACACGACCTCCGCGGGCTGGCTGGGGTATACGGAGGCGAGCCTCCCCGACCGTGCCCGCGAGGCGGTCGCCGCGGGGTTCGGCCATCTGAAGCTGAAGGTCGGCGGAGACCCGCGCAACGATCTGCGTCGCGTCCGGGCCGTCCGGGACGCGATCGGCCCCGAGGTTCACCTCTCGCTCGACGCGAACCAGAAGTGGGGTGTCGACGAAGCGATCGAAGCGATCCGCGTGCTCGCGGAGGTCGACCCGTTCTGGATCGAGGAGCCGACGAGCCCCGACGACGTGGTCGGCCACAAGACGATTCGTGACGCCGTCAGCCCGATCCGTATCGCAACCGGCGAGCACGTGCAGAACCGGGTCGTCTTCAAGCAGCTACTGCAGCTCGGCGCGATCGACGCCTGCCAGCTCGACTGCTGTCGCCTCGGCGGAGTCAACGAAGTAATCGCCGTGGTGCTGCTCGCTGCGAAGTTCGGTGTCCCCGTGTGCCCGCACGCAGGCGGCGTGGGCTTGTGCGAGTACGCGCAGCACGTCTCGATGTTCGACTACGTCGCTGTCGGCGCGTCGCTCGACAACCGCGTCTGTGAGTTCGTCGATCATCTCCACGAGCACTTCGTCGACCCCGTGCAGGTTGCCGACGGGCGGTACCGGGCGCCCACCGTTCCCGGCTACAGCATCGAGATCCGGCCGGAGTCCCTCGCTGAGTTCGCCTTCCCGGACGGCCCAGGATGGTTGCGGGCCGAAAGCGTGCCCGCATGAGCAACGTCGTCGAGATCAGGAAGCTCTCGAAACAGTTCCCCGGAGTCGACGCGGTCATCGACGTCGACCTCGACATCGCTCCGGCCGAGGTGCACGCGATCGCCGGCGAAAACGGCGCAGGCAAGTCGACGCTGATGAGGATGCTCGCGCAGCGCGAGCGCCCGTCGGCCGGTGACATCTACGTCGCCGGTGAGCGCGTTTCGTTCCACGGGCCGCGCGACGCGCAGCGGCTCGGGATCGCGATGGTGCACCAGGAGCTCGCGCTGTTCCCGCATCTCTCCGTCGCGGATAACCTGGCGCTTGCGTTCGAGAGGTCGTTCTGGCTGCGCCGCGGTGACGAGCTCGCCGAGGCGCGTGCGCTGCTCGAGCAGGTTGGGCTCGACGTGAATCCCCGCCGGCTCGTCTCCTCGCTCTCGGTCGGAGAGCAGCAGCTGCTCGAGATCGCGAAGGCCGTCGCAGTCGAGGCAAAGATCGTGATCATGGACGAGCCGACCGCGACTCTCGGCGCTGCCGAGATCGAGGTGCTGTTCTCCGTGATCGAGCGTCTGCGGCAGGACGGCGCCGCGGTCCTCTACGTCACGCATCGCCTGGACGAAATCTTCCGGCTCGCCGACAGCGTGACGGTCATGCGCGACGGCCGTCTCGTCCAGACGCTTCCGACCCGGAACCTCGGCGAGCACCGCCTCGTTGAACTGATGGTCGGCCGGAAGCTCGAGAACCTCTATGCGAAGCCCGACATCGCAGTCGGCCAGGTCGTGCTCTCCGCTCGAGGCCTTTCACGCGCCGGAGTGCTGGACGACTGCTCGCTGACCCTGCGTGCGGGCGAGATCGTCGGGCTGGCGGGCATGGTCGGGGCCGGAAGGTCGGAGCTCGCACGAGCGATCTTCGGGGCGGAGCCGGCGGAGAGCGGCACGATCGAGCTGGACGGCCGGCGAATCGCGCCGCGTTCTCCGAGCGACGCGATTCGCGCCGGCATCACCTACCTCACCGAAGACCGAAAGCGCGACGGGCTCCTCCTCAACCGCTCGGTGGCCGAGAACATCACGCTCGCGCGAATTCCGCGCCGTCGCGGCGTGCTCAACGTCCGGCACGAGGAGGAGATCGCGGCCCGACATGTCGCGCAGCTCCGGATCCGGACCACGTCGACCGGGCGGCCCGTTCGATTGCTCTCCGGCGGAAGCCAGCAGAAGGTGCTCGCAGCACGGGCGCTCGAGACCGATGCGCGTGTGCTCATCTTCGACGAGCCCGCGCGCGGGATCGACATCGGCGCGAAAGCCGAGCTGTTCGCCCTCATCGCGCAGCTCGCAGAGCAGGGACGGGCGATCCTGATGATCAGCTCCTATCTCCCCGAGCTCCTGAACATGTGCGACCGCATCGTCGTCATGCGCGACGGGCGCACTGTGAGCGAGCTGCAGCGGAGCGAGTTCTCCGAGGTTCGGATCGGTGCGATCGCCACGGGAGCGCGCGTCGCGTGAACGCGGAGGCGTCTCCCGTGCCGGCGTGGCGGCGACTGAACGAACGCCTGCGCATCCATGCGAACGCGGCGTTGTCCCAGGTGGCGACCGCCGGGGCGGTCCTGGCGCTCGGGGTCGTGCTCAGCTTCACGGCGCCGCACTTCCTGACGCGCACAAACCTCTTCAACATCGGGGTGCAGACGTCGATCACCGCGGCGCTCGCGGTCGGTCTCACCTTCGTGATCATCACGGCCGGGATCGACCTCTCGGTCGCCGCCAACGCGGGTTTGGCCGGCGTGATCGGGGCGAAGCTGATCGCCGGTGCGGGTGCACCGGCATTCGTCGGGGTCCTCGGCGGCGTCGGTGTCGGAGGCCTCGTCGGGCTCGTGAACGGAGTGCTCGTCGCGTGGTTCGGCCTGACGCCGTTCATCGCGACCCTCGGAATGATGATCGCGGCACAGGGAGTCGTGCTTCTTGTCAGCAACGCGTTGCCGATCGTCCTACCGACGTCGTTCGACTGGCTCGGCTCCGGCTCGGCGGCCGGGTTCCCCGTGCCGGTGTTGTTCGTGGTGGGAATCGCGATCGTCGCGCACCTCGTGCTCACGCGATCGCGTCCCGGGCGCTACTTCTATGCGCTCGGATCGAATCCCGAGGCTGCGCGGCTCGCGGGCATCTCGGCGCGCCGCTATCTGCCCGTCGTCTACGTGCTGTGTGGGCTGCTCGCCGGTTTCGGCGGGATGCTCTCGACGTCACAGACGGTTTCGGGACAACCCAACTTCGACCCGAACCTCGCGTTGAATGCGATCGCCGCCGCCGTGATCGGAGGCGCAAGTCTCTTCGGTGGTGAGGGGACGATCTTCGGCTCGCTCCTCGGCGCACTGCTGATCGGCGTGGTCGACAACGGCGCGGTGCTGCTGAACGTCAATCCCTACTGGCAGGACGTCATTCTCGGCGTCCTCATCTGGCTTGCAGTGCTGTTCGACCAGGCGCGCCGCCGCCGCCTCGCGGCCGTCGGTTGAGCGAGGAGGGGCTATGGCGTGAGCGGGATTTTTGGGGGCGTAGTCGACACAGGACGATCACGAGGAGGACGAAGGTGAGAGGTTTTCGTCGGATAGGAATCGCAGCAGTACTCGCGTGTGTCGTGGTTGTGATCGCGGCCGCGACGAGCACCGCAAGCGCTACGAAATCGATCACGGTTGCCGTGATGCCGAAGTTCGTCGGCGTCTCGTTCTATACGCAGACCGACAACGGGGCGAAATGTGCCGCCTCGAAGATGTCGGGCGTGAAGGTCGACGTCACCGGGCCATCGAGTCTCAGCATTCCGAAGCAGATCAGCTTCTTCAACGACCTGATCACGAAGCAGGTCAACGGCATCGACTTCGCGGCGTCTGACGCGAAAGCGCTGCAGCCGTTGGCGGCTCATGCGATTGCCAAGGGCATCAAGGTCGTGAACTTCGACTCAGGCATCACACCGCAGGGCAAGGTGCCGCTGTTCGCCACGAACAACAGCAACTGGGGCAAGAATGCAGCCGACCGGCTGGCGAGGTACCTGGGCTCTGCCGGCGGCAGCATCGGTCTCCTGCACTTCAGTCCTGGCAGCCAGACCGACATCGAGCGAACGGGCGGCTTCATCAAGGAGCTGAAGAAGTACCCGAGCATCAAGATCGTTGCGACAGGCGTCGACAACGTCTCGGCCGTGACCGCGCTCTCGCTGGTCAGCAACATGCTGACTGCTCACTCCGACATCAAGGCGATCTATACGCCTGATGAGGAGGGAACGGTCGGCGCGGCGCAGGCCGTCCAGCATGCGAACAAGGTCGGGAGCGTCGCCGTCTTCGGTTGGGACGCCGGCCCCGACACGATCGCGGTGTTGAAGCAAGGCCTGGTCAACTCGCTGGTCGTGCAGAACCCGTTCAGGATGGGATACGACAGCCTGATCGCCACGGTCAAGGCGATTCGCACCGGCAAGTACGGGGCGAGCGAAGACACGGGTGCCGTCATCGTCACCAAGGCGAACCTGGGCTCACCCAAGGTGCAGGCGGTCGTCAACCCGAGCTGCAAGACCTACAGGCCCTGACGGGGGAAACGGGAAGCGGGCGGCTGGGAGATCAGCCGCCCGCAACTCACCGGAGTGCGAGGCTCGCGGGCAAGGTCTGCATCGTCACCGGCGCGGCCTCCGGCATCGGTCTTGCGACCGCGCAGCTCTTCACTGCGGAGGGAGCGATCGTCGTGCGCGCAGATCTCGTCGACGGGTTCGACGTTGCGGACGAGTCCCACGTCTCCGAGCTCGCCGAGACGGTCGTGCGCGAGCACGGCGGCGTCGACGTGCTCTTCAACAACGCCGGCATCGCCGGCGTGGGTGACGTCGAAGAGACATCACTCGAGCTCTTCGAACGCGTGCTGCGCGTCAACGTGCGAGGTGTGTTTCTCATGACGCGCGCCGTCGTTCCGGCGATGAAGCGCCGGCGATCTGGGTCAATCGTCAACATGTCGTCTGCGATCGCAGAGATCGGCCTCGGACGGCGAGTGTCCTATGCGGCGTCGAAGGGAGCGGTGCTCGCGATGACGAAGTCGCTGCAAGTCGACCTTGCACCGTTCGGCGTACGCGTGAACGCGCTGATGCCCGGGACGATCATGACCCCGTTCGTCGAGCGTTACGTCGCCGAGTCGTACGCCGATCCGGAAGCGGCACGCCAGTCGATTCGGTCGCGGCAGCTGACCGGCGAATTGGGAACACCCGGCGACGTCGCCCGGGCCGCCCTCTATCTCGCATCCGACGAGTCGCGTTTCGTGATGGGTGCCGGCATCGCGATCGACGGCGGGCTCACGGCGGGCAAGCCGTGACCCTGCCCATAGGTCACATCCCCGTGGAGCATGACCTCTGTCGCGTGAGGGCCGCGGCTCAATACCCTGTCGATGAGCTGAGGGTGCGGTCCCAGAGCTCGAACGTTCGCTCGAAATGGCGCTCGGCCGCCCGCTGGTCGTACACCGGCAGGTCGGCCATCGCGAAGCCGTGATGCGTCCCCGGCAGCCGCTCGACGTCACCCGGGACTCCGTGTCGCTCGAGCTCGGCACGGAAGCGGTCGACATTCTCGGCCGTCGCCGACTGGTCGTTCTCTGCGAACGCGAAGTACAGCTCGCCCGTCACTCGGGCCACGTCGTGATGTGGCGAATCGGGTTGGTCGGTCACGAGCGCACCGGGGTGGATCCCTGCGGCCGCGGCGAAGCCGGCGTCGGACGCCGCGGCGTGCAGCGCCACCCGCGCGCCCATGCAATAGCCGACGCACACCTTCGTACCTGCTCTCGCCGCCGGGTCGGAGTCCACCATGCCGAGGAGAGCCTCGATGTCGGCCGACGTCCGAGGCGGTGTCACCGTCGCCACGACCTCCATTAGTCGCTCCCGATAGCCGGGCTCTCCCAGTCGGGCGAAGTCGAACGAGAGCTTCTCGCCTGCGCGGTAGAAGAGATCCGGCGCCGCCACGTAGTACCCGCCCTGCGCGAAGCGCCTCGCGTTCGCCTTGATCTGATCTCGATAGCCGACGCCGTCCATGAAGAGGACGGCAACGGGAAACGGTCCTTCTCCGTCGGGGTGCACGACGAACGTCGTCATCTCGCCGTCAGACGTCGTGACACGAGTCTCAGTCTCGAACATCGCTTCCTCCTTCACATGGCTAGTCGGCGAGGCCGGCGTACTCGTCGGGCTCGCGTGTGCTCGGCTCCGCAGCCGCTCGGGCAGGCGCGCCGCGAACCCACGAAGCGGCGGCCGCGACGAGGCATGCACAGATCGCGAACGCAAACGCTTCGTGCAGCCCCGTTCGGAATGGGCCTTCGATCAGGCTCGGGAAGAAGCTGCGCCCCTGAAGCGCAGCTGCGTTCGCCGCGCTCACGTGGCTCAGAACGTCCGGGCCGACGAGCGTCTGGACCGGGTTGTAGCCGAGGAAGGCCGCGAAGAGGACCGAGACGGGCGGCAGCTGCGAGACATGCGCCGCGGTCGCGGCGGGCACGCCGTGCGCGACGAGGCCGGCGTCGAGCGTCTGAGGCAGCCTGCTCGAGAGCCCGACGATCATCAGCGTGAAGAAGATCCCGATCGAAAGCACCTGCGCAGAGTTCTGGAAGGTCTGGTTCATGCCGCCGCCCGCTCCCCGGTGCGCCGCGGGCAGGCTGTTCATCACCGCAGCCCGGTTCGGCGCCGCGAAGCAGCCCATCGAGAGACCCATCAGCAGCAAGATCCCCGCGAACTCGGCGTACGCGAAGTTCACCGGGAGCCGCTCCAAGAGAACGAACGACACGGCCGATCCGAGCATGCCGGTCGTCGCAAAGCCGCGCGAGCCGTAGCGATCGGAGAGGAACCCGGAGACCGGGCCGGCTGCGAGGAATCCGAACGTGAGCGGCAGCATGGCGATCGCGGCGTGGAACGGAGTCGACTCGAAGTCGTAGCCGTGGCGCGGCAGCCAGATCCCTTGCAGCCAGATGATGAGCATGAACATGAGCCCGCCCCGCGAAACGGACGAGAGGAAGGTCGCCACCGCTCCGGCCGTGTACGCGCGAATCCGAAAGAGCCCGAGCTCGAACATCGGCTGGGCGACTCGCCGCTCGACGATCACGAACGCGAGCAGCAGCACGACACCGACCGAGAGCGCCCCGATCACGAACGGCGAGCTCCAGCCCATCGGATCGCCGCCGTGCGGCCGGATCCCGTACGTGATTCCGACCATCACCAGCACGAGCCCGACCGCGAATGTGATGTTGCCCGCCCAGTCGACCGACGCACCGCGCCGGGTTCCGATCTCGCGCAGCCGGCGGTAGGACCACACGGTTCCGACCGCGCCCGGAGGCACCGAGACGAGGAAGATGAGGCGCCAGTCGATCGGAGCGAGCAGGCCGCCGAGCACGAGGCCGATGAACATGCCGCTGATCCCGACCACGTTGGTGATCCCGAGCGCGAGCCCGCGCTGGTTCTCCGGGAAGGCGTCGGTGAGGATCGCCCCGGTGTTCGCGAGAAGAAACGCGGCGCCGACACCCTGCACGATCCGGAAGACGATCAGCCAGTCGGCGCCGGCGGGACCGTGCAGTGGATCGACCGCCAGGATCAGCGAAGCGAGGGTGTAGACGACGAAGCCGAGGTTGTACATCCGCACCCGCCCGTACATGTCGCCGAGGCTCCCCAGGCTGACGACGAGGACGCTCGAGACGACCAGGAAGCCGAGGATCATCCAGAGGAGGTAGAAGCTGTTGCCGGACTGCAGCGGGTTCAGGCCGACGCCGCGGAACACGTCCGGCATCGCGATCAGCATGATCGACGCGTCGATCGTCGCCAGCAACATCGCAAGCGTCGTGTTCGAGAGCGCTACCCACTTGTACTCGACTCCCGCGCCCATTTATTCAGGCTACCTACACAGGTAACCTGTGCGCGTGACGGTGCGCGAAGATCATGCGACCCAGACTTCCCACGACCTCCAGGCCGTGCTCGGTCGCCTCGTCAGGCGCCTGCGCGCCGAGAACAGCCTCCCGCTCCGCCACGCCATCGTGCTCGGCCTGCTCGAACGGGACGGGCCGCTGGGGACGAGCGAGCTCGCTCAGCGCGAGCGAATGCGACCGCAGTCGATGGCGGAGACGGTCAAGGAGCTCGAGGCCAACGGGCTCGTCGGTCGAAGCCCTGATCCGTCAGACGGACGCCGCGTTTGGATCTCGCTCACAGCCGCCGGGCGCGAGAAGGTCCGGCGAAACCGAGCTCGGCGCGAGGAGTGGTTGGCACGGGCGATCGCTCAGGAGCTCACGACCCGCGAAGAAGCGGCGCTCGCGCGCTCCGTGGAGCTTCTCCGGCGCATCGCCGACTCCTGAACGTCGGCGGCTGGCTGTTCAGCGGTGAGCGCGGCGCGAGCCGCAGCGACTCGCGCAACCGACGTCGAGGACGCGTTTGTCGCCGAGCGAGACGAGATCGTCGATCGCGGCCGCCTCGACTCCATTCTCGTGGCGGCGATACACGTCTCTGCCGGGATCGCTTGCCACCGGTTGTCACCGCCGTACACGCGGCGGCGTGCGGTCAGGGGCGAGATCGAGTGGACGTACAATTCTCTTTCCGTGTCCACACCGGTAGGCGATCTCCAGCATCTGCGGATCCTGATCGCGAACGAGAAGCGCGATCGACTCGAACTGCTCGCACAAGTGGTGATCGGGCTCGGGCACGACGTGATCGCACGAGAGATCTACGTCAAGGAAGTCGGCGCGGTCACGGCCCGGGAACGCCCGGACGTGGCGCTCGTCGGGCTCGGCTCCAGCTCCGACCACGCGCTCGAACTGATTTCCGAGATCGTCCGCGAAGCATCGTGCCCGGTGATCGCAATCCTGCACGCCGACGATCCTGCCTATGTCCGCGAAGCGGCGAAACGCGGCGTCTTCGCCTACATCATCGACGGAACACCCGACGAGCTTCAGAGCGCGATCGACATCACGCTGCAGCGCTTCACCGAGTATCAAAACCTCCAAGGAGCGTTCGGTCGCCGCGCGGTGATCGAACAGGCAAAGGGCATCCTTATGGCGTCCCACTCGATCAGCGCCGACATCGCCTTCGAACGACTCCGCGACCACTCCCAACGCACCGGTCGCAAGCTCAGCGACGTCGCAGCCGCCGTCGTCGAAAGCCACCTCCTCCTCCTGCCGCCTCATACGGAGCCTTCCGACTCGGGCCCGGCGCCCGATCTGTAGGTCGCAGACGTCGGTGCTATCGTGGCCTGCGGTGCCATAACGATCGGCGCCGACGGTCCGCCCAGAGCCAAACGGGTTGGAGCTGCACCAGGCTGACCTCAACGACAGGTCGGTGTCGAAGCTTCGATCCGGGGAGGACGAATGGCACGCCTGAACGTTTCGGCCGCAACGGTGATGCAGCTGCCGCGGGTCTCGGCAGCGCGGCGCCCGCGTCTCAGAGGCGTCACGCATCAGATCGCGTTCTTCGCTGCCGTCCCGGCCGCGGTCGCGGTCATACTGACCACCCACGGCGGAGTTGCACGCGCGGCGGGAACTGCATTCGCCTTCAGCGTGGCCGCGATGTTCGGAGTCAGCAGCATCTTTCATCGCGGTTCGTGGACACCGGCGGCGCTGCAACGGCTCGGCCGCCTCGACCACGCGATGATCTACGCGCTCATCGCCGGGACGTACGCACCGATCGGGTTGCTCGTCGTGCATCCCGCGTGGCGCATCCCGATCCTCGCCACGGTCTGGGGTTGTGCCTCCTTTGCGGCTCTCGTCAAGCTCGTGTGGGCGCAGCCACCGACGTGGCTCGCGCCCGCGATGTGCATCGGGCTCGGCTGGACCGCGGTGGTGGTGCTCCCGCAGATCATCGACGGGATCGGGCTCGCAGCTGCCCTGCTGCTCCTGGCCGGCGGTCTCGCCTACACCGTCGGGGCGATCGTGTACGTGCGCCAGCGGCCCAACCCCGCACCGGCGACCTTCGGGTATCACGAGTTGTTCCATGCGCTCGTGATCGTCGCGGTCGCGTGCCAGTACTCGACGATCGTCTTCTACGTGCTTCCACACGCATGAAGTTCGTCGGCACGACGAGCGTCGCGTGGCACCGGGCTCGTGTCGGAGCCGGCATCGCCTTCTCCGTCGCGATCGTCGTCGCCTGCTTTCTCACTGCGCGTCGGCTCACGACAACCGGCTGGCCGCTCGAACGGGCGAACGTCGCCCTGGTCCTCACCGCGTCGGCCGCCTACCTCACGAGCTTCTTCCTGCGCGCCCTCGGCTGGCAGCGGCTCTTCCCCGGCGACCCTCCCGACCGCAGCCGTTGCCTTGCCGCCTGCGGGGCCGCCGCGGCCAGCGGAGTCGTGCTGCCGTTCCGGCTGGATTACGTCGTGAAGATCTGGACGCTGCGGAGCCTCGGCGGTGTTCGGCTCGGGCTCGACACGGTTGGGCTCTCGATCCTCTCGCTCGGAATGGTCGATGCCGTGGCGATGCTGCCGCTGGCGGTGTGCGCACTTGCCACGAGCGATGCGATCTTTCTTGCACCGCTTGTCGTCGTGCTGCTCTTCTGCCTCGGCTGCATCACTGCGCTCGTCCTCGGACCTCGTCTCGTGAAGCTGCCGTTCGTGGATCGCTCGGATCGAGTCGAACGCTCGTTCAGACGCCTCGGTGATCACGTCGGGATTTCCCGGGCGACGTTCGTCGCCTTCGGCTTCCTGTTCGGCTGCTGGACAACGCGAGCTCTCGGATGCGCGCTGCTATTGAGCGCACTCGGCGCGGGATTCTCGCCGCCGTTCGCACTGGTCGTCATCTGCCTAGCGGCTGCGACTTCGATCCTGCCGATCACCGCGGGTGGGGCGATCGTCAACATCGGCACGACGTCTGTGGTGCTACTCGGGCTCGGGGTGAGTCATCAAGCGGCGATCAACTTCCCGCTTGCCTCCGGCATGTTGCTCACGTTGAGCGCGCTCGCAGCCGCCGGAGTCGGCGCGGCCGGGTCGACTCTGCTGACCGTGCATCGTCGGCACATCGCTCGGGCAGCGCATGTCTAGGAGTCCGCTGCGAGCGCAGGCGCAGACGCTCGCGATACTCGGCGCAACGCTGTCCGTTCCAGGGGCGTCGGCGTTCGGACGACGCAGCAGGCGGCCGACGCTTCGCGAGGCGAGCGTCGCAGGAACCGGGACGACCGTCGTCCTTCCGGCCGGCCGGCCGCCGTGGCCCGCACTCGTGTTCATGAACGGCGCGACCCCGGACGGCCGACGCCACCCGACTGTGCACCATCTCAGCCTCGCCCTGGCCCGAGCTGGTGTCTGCGTCTTCATTCCCGAGCTCGGGGGAATCGCCGGAGGAGAGCTGTCGCCGGCAACGCTCGCGCAGTCCGTCTCCGTTTCGGAGGCTGCATCGGCAGCGCCCGAAACCGCACATGGACTGGTTGCGCTCGTGGGCGTGTCCGTCGGCGGAACGCTCGCGCTCCTCACCGCGGCCGATCCGCGACTTCAGGAGCGGATCTCGGTCGTCGCCTGTGTCGCGCCGTTCGGCGATCTGGCCGAGGTGATGCGCATCGCGACGACCGGGACCTATCGGGACGGAGAACGAGTCGGACACCATGCTGCCCCTCCCTACCTCCGCGTCGGTCTCGCGCGCTCGCTCGCGGCGACTCTCGACGCGACCCCGGAAACCACGGATCTCTGTCGGACCTTGCGGGCGATCGACCACACCTCGAGCGGCCCGATCGAGCTTCCGCGGCACGCCTTCCGCCGAGCGGGACCCGAAGCCGAGCGCCTGTACGCCCTGCTCGCAAACACCGACTCGAACCGGTTCGACGGCCTGTTCGCCGCACTGCCGGCTCACGTCCGCGCGGCTGTCGGCACGCTGTCGCCCATCCACGCCGCGCGACGCCTGCACGCCCCGGTGGAGATCGTCACTGCGCCGCAGGACACCTACTTCCCCCTCGCCGAAGCCCAGGCGCTCGCGGCCGCCTCACCGTGGGTCCGGGTCACCGTCACATCGTTGATGGCGCACGCAACACCGCGTCTCGACGCGCGCAACCTGAAGGAGCTGTACCGGCTCTACAGGTTCTACATCCGGGCGCTCAGAGCCGTGACGTTCGGGCCTTCGCTACACTCGACCGTGGAGCAGACGTGAAGCGATCCGAGTGGCTCTTCAGCCCGGACGCGCAGTTGGAGCTCACGCCTCCGTCAATGCGGCAGCCGCCGCGGATCGAAGGTTTGGCATGGCCAAACGAATCGAGCAGTCCCGTCGACACGATCGCTACGACCCACAGTGGACGTGGCCGGTCCTAGTGGTCAGCGAGAGCCGGCTTCCGGTGGATGAGCCTGCGGAGCGGGTACGCACTCCGCCCACGCTCACGCTCGTCGGCGGCACGGACGTGCCACCGAAGAACCTCGATCCGCTCGCCGGGCACCGACGCTAGAGCGTGCGCACCGCGATCATCTCCACGTTCCCTCCGCGCGCTTGCGGGATCGGTGCCTTTGCCGCCGATCTTCGGGGCGCTCTCCTCGGAACGGACACGATCGATGTGGCGGATCTCGTCGCGGTCGTGCACGAACCGTCGAGCCCACAACGGCGCGGCCTGCTCGCGACGATCGCGCAGGCGGTCCGCGGCGACTATGTCAGAACCGCAAGGATGCTCGGGCGGCTCGATGTCGACGTCGTACTGCTCCAGCACGAGTACGGGATCTTCGGCGGCCACGACGGTGAGTATGTCCTCTCCTTCGCACGGGAGCTGGCGCAGCCGCTCGTCGTCACCCTGCACACGGTCCTGTCGGAGCCTACGGCGCACCAGTCGGAAGTGCTGACCGAGCTGTGCGGAGAGGCAGAGCTCGTGATCGTGATGACCGACACTGCGCTTCGACTCCTGGTCGACTCGGGAACGTGTGAAGAGGAGAAGGTTCGGGTCGTCCCCCACGGCGCACCGGCGCGTCTCATCGCACGCGCAGCCCGCGCTCGCGAAGAACGCCCGGCCGGCTCGGCGCGTGGCGCCCACGGCTTCCGCCTCTCGACCTTCGGCCTCATCTCCGCCGGCAAGGGAATCGAGACCGTGATCGACGCTCTACCGGCCGTGGTCGAGCGGTATCCAGATCTCGTCTACACGATCGCCGGCCGCACACATCCCGATGTCGAGCGCCGCGAAGGCGAGCGTTACCGGCTGATGCTCGAGCGTCGTGCCTTCGAGCTCGGCCTCGGAACTCATGTCGTCTTCGACGATCGATTCCTTTCCGTCGACGAGCTCTCCGTCCTACTCGGACAGACCGATGTGTTCCTGACGCCGTACGCGAGCCGGGAGCAGATCGCGTCGGGCGCCCTGACGTTCGCGCTCGCCGGTGGTTGCGCCGTCGTCTCGACCCCTTACTGGTACGCGCAGGACATGCTCGCCTCCGGAGCCGGGGTCCTCGTGCCGTTCGCCGATCCCGGAGCGGTCGCAGACGCGGTGTGCAGCTACCTCGAGGACCCGGGTCGACTCGCAGCCGCACGCGCGAAAGCGCGGCGGCTCGGCGCAACCCTCGCCTGGCCCGCCGTCGCGGAAGCAACCGCCTCCGTGTTGGCGGAAGCCAGCGCACTCGCGCCGAGGCGACGACCCGCCGGCATCTCCGAGCTTCACCTGACCAGCCTGCGCACGGATCATCTGCGCACACTCGTCGACGACGTCGGGGTCGTGCAACACGCCCACGGGATCATTCCCAATCGCGACAGCGGCTACTGCGTCGACGACGTAGCTCGGCTCGCAGTCGTCTCCCTCGCGCTTGCGGAGCGTGGAGACGAACGGCTGTGGACCGCGAGCCTCTACCGATCACTCGCCTTCCTGTATGCGGCAACAAGCGTCGGTGGGATGCGCAACTTCATGGGCTATGACCGCCGCTGGCTCGACGAGCCGCATAGCGGCGACCATGTCGGACGATCGATCTGGGCGCTCGGCGACATTCTCGCGACCGCGTGGATCCCGGCGGTCGTTCGGCCGGCGAGCGACCTCCTCAACACCTTGGTCGGGACGCTGTCCGGGGACGTCTCGCTCCGAACAGCGGCGTACACGGTGCTCGGGCTCTCTCGCCTCGACCAGGACCGGCTCGAACCGTCCTCGCGAGAATTGCTGCGACGGCTCGTGGACGAGCTCGGGGACGCGCACGAACGCTGCGCAGCCGACGACTGGTGCTGGTTCGAAGACAGACTCACCTATGACAACGCGCGCCTTTCACAGGCTCTCCTCGCAGGTGCGAGCGCGCTCGGCCGGGCCGACCTCGCCGAGCGCGCACTCGACTCACTGCGGTGGTTCGGCGACGAGTGCGGGCTCGAGGGAGACACGCTCCGGCTGCCCGGGCACCTCGGTCGGCGGATGGGGGAGCCCGCGCCGGGAGCGGGCGACGAACAGCCTCTCGAGGCCGCAGCGCTGGTCGAGGCCGAGCTCGCTGCGTTCGCGAGTACACACCGGGTCGAGCACGGACGTCGGGCCAGCAAGGCGTTCGAATGGTTCCTCGGCCGCAACCGCCTTCGACGTCCCCTGTACGACTTCGCAACCGGCGGCTGCAGCGACGGATTGGGAGTCGAATCCGTGAACGACAATCAAGGCGCCGAATCGACGCTCGCCTTCCATCACGCGGCGCTTGTCCTCGACGCGGCCGGTGTTCGCGCCGGAACCGCAGAGCGCCGGTCGGAGCTTGCGGTCGCATGAGCGCCGGAGAGCTCTTCGAGCGCCACCCGAACAACCCAATCCTCACGGCCGCCGACTGGCCGTACGAAGTGAACGGCGTCTTCAATCCTGCTGCCGCGGAGGTTGCAGGCAAGACAGTGCTCCTCGCGCGCGTCGAAGACCGCAGAGGAATCTCGCACCTCACGGTCGCACGTTCGGCGAACGGCGTCGACGGCTGGGCTGTCGAACGTGACCCACTGCTGGCACCCGACGGAGAGACGGCAAGCGAGCAGTGGGGATTCGAGGATGCACGTGTCGTCTGGGTCGATGAGCTCGAGCGCTGGGTGATCACGTGCACGGCATACGGGCCGGCAGGCCCCGCCGTGTTCCTCGCAACGACGGAGGACTTCACCACCGTCGAGCGCTACGGCGTCGTGCGGCATCCGGAGGACAAGAATGCCGCCCTCCTGCCTCATCGGATCGACGGGCGCTGGGTTCTTCTCCACCGCCCGAAGACGCAGTTCGGAGGAGGACACGGCGAGATCCTTCTCTCACGCTCGGACGATCTCGTCAGCTGGAGCGCACCCGAGCAAGTGCTCCAACCGCGCCAGGGCGCGTGGTGGGACTCGTTGCGGATCGGCATCGGCCCACCGCCGATCCGCACCGGACACGGTTGGCTGCTGATCTACCACGGTGTCAAGGAAACGATCGCCGGCGACATCTACCGGGTGGGCCTCGTGCTGCTCGACCTGGACGAGCCGACTCGCATCCTTCATCGACTGCCCACGTGGATCCTCGCTCCGCTCGAGCCGTACGAACGAATCGGCGACGTTCCGAACGTCGTCTTCCCGTGCGGGGTCGTCCACGACGAAGTGACCGACGAGGTCCGCCTGTACTACGGCGCCGCCGACAGTTCGATTTGCCTCGCGACCGCGCGCCTTTCAGACCTGCTCGACGCGGTGCTCGCCGCACCCCGCGGCAGCTAGCCTCCCCGCACGACCCGGCGGTACAGCGCGACGTATTCATCGACCATACGGTCGACGCCGAACCGTCCTTCGATCGACGCGCGCACCGCGCTCCGGCCCAACCTCTTCGACGCGCGAACGGCTGCAACCGCCTCGCCGATGGAGTCGACGAGGAAGCCGTTTTCGCCGTGGCGAATGATCTCCGTCATCGAGCCGCGCCGCCGAGCGACCACCGGAGTGCCGCACGCCATGGCCTCGACGACGCTGAAGCCGAACGGCTCATCGAACTCGATCATGTGCAAGAGCGCAATTGCACCGCCGAGCACTGCCACGCGACGGCCTCGATCGACAGGCCCCAAATACCTCACTCGCACGCCGTCCAGGCGGGGCTCGACGAACCGCTCGAAGTACCCGCGATCCTGAACGATCCCCGCGATCACCAGCGGCATGCCGACCTGCTCGGCGACGTCGATCGCCTCGGCGGTTCCCTTGTCGGGGTGGATCCGTCCGAAGAACAGGAGGTAGTCACCATCGCCGGCCCCGAGCTCGAACTCGCCGGCGTCGATCCCGTGGTGAATCGTCGCCGCGTAGTCGAGCCGGTCGTGGCGGTCGGAATCGCTGATCGCGACGTAGTGGCCGATGTCGTTGTAACGCTCGAAGACGGGAACGATCTGCTCCGACGAAAAGCCGTGGATCGTCGTGACCACCGGTGTCTCCACGAGACGACTGAAGCTGAGGGGCAGGAAGTCGAACCCGTTGTGGATCACGTCGAACTCCGCGGCGCATTCGAACACGGACGCGATGTGCAAGGCCTCCGCAACCTTCGCGTCGACGGTCGCATCTTCCGCGTACCCGGTCGGCACCGTTGCGACGAGGCGACCGCCGGTAATCGAGTCGCCGGTCGCGAACAGCGTCACGTCGAACCCGCGGGCGACCAGCCCCTCAGTCAGGAGCGAGGCGAACTGCTCCCACGGCCCGTAGTGCCGCGGTGGGACCCTCCACGCGATCGGCGCGAGTACGGCAACGCGCAGGTCGGCGCGCGCCGGCCGCGCCGTTACTTGCCGCGTGAGGTCTTCTTCTTCGGCTTCGCCTTGTCCTTGCCGGGGACTTCCTTGCCCGCCGCGGCCGCCCTTGCCTTCTGTTTCTTCGTCGCCACGATTCTCCGATCTTCGGTAGCAGCCACCGTACTCGCTTCCGGCCCGATCGGCCGGCGCCCGACGTCACCTCCCGGCCGGCGAGCCTTGCCGCCGGCGATCGCCCTGGGCAGACTCGACCCGTGACCGGTTCTGGCGGTGAGCTCCTCGAGCGTGCAGAGCATCTCGCGCTGTTGCACGAGCGGCTGGCCGGCATCGGCGACGGCGACTCCGGAAGCGTGGTGCTCGTCAGCGGCGAGGCGGGCGTCGGCAAGACGACTTTGCTCCGACAGTTCTGCGCCGAGGCGCCGGCGAGCCGTCTTCTCTGGGGTGCGTGCGACGGGTTGTTCACTCCGCGCCCGTTGGGACCGCTGCTCGACATCGCCGAGGAAACGCCGGGAGACTTCGCCGACCTGACCAAGGCGGGCGCGCTGCCACACGAGGTGACAGTTGCGCTTCTGCGTGAGCTGGCGATGCGGAAGCCGACCCTGCTGGTGCTGGAGGACGTGCACTGGGCCGACGAGGCGACGCTCGACGTTCTCAAGCTGCTCGCCCGCCGGGCTCAGAGCGTCCCGGTCCTCGTGCTCGTGACCTATCGCGACGACGAGCTCGATCGCGTGCATCCGCTGCGCACAGTGCTCGGCGAGCTGGTTCGGCTCGACGGAACGAGGCGGATGAAGCTGATGCCGTTGTCCCCGGACGGTGTGGCGCACCTCGCACAAGCGCACGCCGGCGTGGACGCCGCCGATCTCTACCGCGCGACGTCGGGCAATCCGTTCTTCGTCTCGGAGGTCCTCGCCGCGCAGGCGGAAGAGATTCCGCCGACCGTTCGCGATGCGGTGCTCGCGCGAGCGTCCCGGCTGAGCGCCGGCGCCGGAGCGTTGCTCGCGGTCATCGCGGTCGTATCGCCGCAAATGGAGCTGTGGCTGCTCGAGTCGATCGCGGGAGCAGCGAGCGACGCACTCGACGAATGCCTCGCCTCGGGGATCCTCGCCGCAGACGAGAACGCCGTGCGCTTCCGGCACGAGCTCGCGCGGCTCGCGATCGAAGGCTCGATCCCGCCGCTTCGCCGGGTCGAGCTCCACCGCAACGTCGTCGCGGCGCTCTCCGCGCAGCCGGGCGAGATTCGCGACCTGGCCCGGCTCGCCCACCATGCCGAAGCTGCCGGCGACGGCGCCGCCGTCCTCGAGTTCGCTCCTCTCGCCGCGGCGCACGCCGCGATGCTGGGAGCGCATCGCGAGGCCGCCGCGCAGTACGCGCGCACGCTGCGGTTCGGCGATCGCCTGCCTGCGTCGGAACGAGCAACCCTGCTCACACGTCGCGCCGAGCAGTGTTACCTGAGCGCACAGCTCGAAGACGCCATCGCCGCGCAGCAGGCGGCGCACGAGATCCTTCGCCGGCTCGACGATCGGTACGCGGTCGGCGACTCGCTGCGGTCTCTCGCGCGGCTGTTGGCCTTCGCAGGCCGCACCGAGGAGCCGGACGCGCTCGCCTTCGAGGCGGTTCGGGTGCTCGAGGCGCTGCCGCCGCGGCATGAGCTCGCCATGGCCTACGGCGCGGTCTCGCAGAGGCGAATGGCAGCGAGCGACGTTGAGCCCGCGGTCAGCTGGGGAACGAAAGCGATCGCGCTCGCACGTGAGCTCGACGACGCCGACGCGCTCGTCTACGCGCTGACGAGCGTCGGGGCCGCGGAGGATCAGGTCGATCGGCCGGAGGGCCGCGCGAGGCTCGTGGAGGCGCTCGAGCTCGCCCGGCACCACGGCTTCGACGAGCACATCGGCCGCGTGTACTTCCAGCTCGTGCACGGCGCCTTGCGCACACGCAAGTTCGAGGCGTGCGCGCGCGCGCTCGACCCGGGCCTGGCTTACTGCGCGGAGCACGGGCTGGACACCTGGTGGCAGTACCTGCTCGCCTGCCGCGCGTCGATGGAGCTGCAGACCGGACGCTGGCAGGAAGCAGGCGAGTCGGCGCTCTTCATCCTGGACAGCACGCGCGCCGCACCCGTTGCACGCGGGTGGGCGCTCGCGACGCTCGGGCGGTTGAGGGCGCGGCGCGGCGACCCCGATGCGCTCGGCCCGCTCGACGAGGCGCACGAATTGACGAAGGCGACCGGCGAGATCTTTCGGATCAGCCCGGTCGCGACCGCGAGGGCCGAGGCGGCCTGGCTCGCCGGCCGGGATTCAACGGTTGCAGCCGAGACCGATGCGCCGCTCGCGCTGGCACACGAACGCGGTCAGTCCTGGGATGCATGCGAGCTCGTCTACTGGCGCCGCCAGGCGGGCCTCGCCGACGACCTCCGCGGTCTGCCGCCGTCGAACCCATACGTGCTCGCGCTCTGCGGGAACGTTCTCGAAGCCGCGGAGCGTTGGAGCGCGATCGGTTGTGCGTACGAAGCGGCTCTCGCCCGCGCCGACAGCGACAACCTGGACGACGCGCACAGTGCGCTCGTTTCGCTGCGCGAGCTCGGAGCCGAGCCCGCTGCAACGTTGGTTGCGCGCAGTCTTCGCGCTCGCGGAGAGCGCGGGGTCGCCCGCGGGCCGCGAGCATCGACCCGGTCGAACCCCGCCGGGTTGACTCGCCGCGAGCTCGAGGTCCTCGCATTCGTCGCGCGAGGCCTGCGCAACTCCGAGATCGCGGACCTGCTCGTCCTCTCGGAGCGGACAGTCGACCATCACGTCGCCTCGATACTCCGGAAGCTCCAGGCGCGCACCCGCGCCGAGGCCGGCGCGGAAGCCGTGCGCCGCGGGCTCGTCGACCTCTAAGCCCCGCGGGAACACTAGGTCAAGCGCCTCGTTCGGCAGCGAGGATGCGCTGTGCAACCCGTGCGGGTTGCGCGAGCATCGAGAGATGGCCGGCGCCGGGGACGACCTCGAGCGGCACGCCGAGCGCCGCGGCGCTCGCCCGTCCGCTTGCCAGGGAATCGACGGTGTCGTCCGCGCCCCAGACGACGGCTCTTCGCACCTTGATGTGCGCGAGGCCGGCGAGCGACACGCCCGGCAGACCGTGGGCGACCAGCGACCGGACCGACGCGACGGTGCCGGACACCTTGAACGGTTGTTCGAATTGCGCCAGCGTGGCGTGCGTCAGGTTCGGTGCGCCCGGACCCCACGCGTTGCGCACGACACGCCGCACCACCCAGTCCAAGCTCGTCGCCACCCTGAAAGCCGCGTCGAACCATGGATAGACAAGGACGTGCGCGAGCCAGGTGCGACCGCCGCCGAACGGCAATGCATCGCCGTCGAGCAACACGATCCCGGCGACGCTGCGGGGCCGATCGAGCGCCTCGGCCGCGGCGACGCCCGCGCCCAGCGAATGGCCGACGAGCAACGGACGAGCGATCCCGAGCCGTCGCTCGAAACCATGGATCAACGGCAGCCACCCGTGCAGCGACGGCTGGACATTGCGTTGCGTGTAGCCGAACGGCGGCAGGTCGAGCGCGAAGACTCGGTGCCCGGCTGCGGCGAGACGCGGTCCGACGGCATGCCACACCCACGTCGGCTCGGCCGCGCCGCCGAGCAGCACGATCGGCGTCCCATGCGTTCCCCAGCGGCGGTACGCGACCAGGGTCGAGCCGACGCTGACGTACGGGCCTGCGTACAAGCTCCTCGCCGAACGGGTCGCCCCGAGCGGCGACACGTCGACCACGAAGGCCGCGACGGTCACGACGAGGAACAGGGCGAGCAGCACCGTTCCCGTGACGCGCACGATGCGTTTCATCGCGACGTTGTAGCTGCGCGGCGATACTTGGGACGTGGAACGCAGGCCGCCACTGACGGTTCGGGAGCTCGCCGCAGAGCTCGAATGCTCCGAGGACGACGTCCGCGCGCTCATCCAGGCGGGCGAGCTGCGGACGGTTGCGTGCGGGATTCGGCCCGGTCGCGTTCCGCGCCACGAGCTAGACGCCTACAAGCGCAGACTCCGGCACCGCAGCTGAGCGGCCCTACGTATGCGCGCGCACCGACCCCGGCGGCCGTGCGCTGTAGTCCCCCAGGGTCAACTCGACCAGCCCCCGGCAGCGAAGGTCCCCGCACTCGCAGAGGAACTCGTAGACCGTCGACGCCTCTCGCTCGCGGCGAACCGCGACGTCTCGGATCGAGTTGTTCGCGAAGCGGCGCAGGTCGGTCGCCGAGTCGACCCATTCGTCGGCGAGCTCGTGATGTAGAGACCCCATCGCTGAACCCTCCCCTGCGTAGTCCCCACGCGCTCCTCGCGTCGGGGCGTTGGACCGACGTTCCTTCCGCCACGGCCGGCCGATGAAACATCGGGCTACGGCAGGGGACGCACCGGCAGGACGCTGATCGAGACCAGCGTCCCCGTCAATCCAGACGGCGCCGTAATCGCTCACGACTGACGCGGCCCGCGCGGAAACTCGACGAGAGCACGCCGGCACTCGCCTCGGGTGCGGATCCGCGCGTGGTCGTCGGACGAGACGAAGTACAGCGAGCCGTACGGGATCTCCTGGCGCCCAAACGAGCCGGGAGCAACGGCGACGAGTGAGCGCGGGCGGCAGGAGAGCGTCCCGTCGCTGAAGACGGGGAACGCCTCGAGCGACCGGTCGTTCCGTTTCAGCTCGAGCGCACCTGAAAGGTCCCACGTCTCCTCGAACACCGGCACCTCGGGGGCCGTCTGACCCGGGAACGAGACCGCCACGATCGAGCTGTGCCGCGGCAGCACGGGGAGCTCGCGCGCGATCGCCGCAAGCGTCGTCTTCTGCAGAGCGGCCGAGCGCTCCCAGCGGCGCTCGTCGCTCCGCACGCGGAGAACCCACCCGGCGCCGATGACACAGGCGCACGCCACACCGATCGCGCTTGCTCTGGGATGACGGATCAGGCTTGCGAGGACCATGACGCACGCATAGACGAGCGGCGCATATGCGTACGTCGCGAGCAGGTTTGCCCGGTTGTCGATCCCGTGGTCGAGCGGATGCAGGAAGCTCCCGAGCAAGATCACATCGGCGACGACCAGCAGGACGACCGACGCCGCCGTAACGACGAGCCACTGCCGCTCCGCGCGCTCGGCGCGCGCTCGCACGAGCGCGGCCGCGAGACCGAGGACGACGATGACAAGAGCGGCTGCTTCGAGAACCGGATGCGCGTCCGCTCCCGGAAACGCGAGCAACGCGTCAGCGAAGAGCACGACACCCTGATGGACGAACGCGGGGACGTCGGACAGCATCTGGTGCGGGCTCGCAACGTGACGCACGTGGCGCGTCGCGTTCGCGGACCACCCGAGCGCTGCCACGATCACGACGACGTCGAGGGCCCACCGCCGGAGCGCGCTGCGGAGTGGTGCGTGCGCAAGGTAGACGACGACCAGGAGCAGCTCCGCGAGGCCCGCGGTCTGGTACGCGAGGATCGAGGCCGCGTACAGGATGACCGATGCCGCGTGCAGCAGGATGCTGCGCCGCCCGCTGCGTGCAAACGCCGCGAGCGCCGCGCTGACCCCCAGGAAGCAGAACGCCACCGCGACGGTGGTGATGCTCGCCGTCGGCCACAGCCTGACCGAGTCCGCCCACGGGAACACGAGTGCGAGTGAGGCAACGATCGTCGCGGAGACGGCGCGAAGCCCGAGCATCCGCAGGAGCACGAAGAAGCAGAGGCACGTCACGATCCCGAGCGCGAGCCCGATCGCGATCTGCGCCGTGGCCGACTGCGGGAACAGCACATGTGGGAGCGGGAACAAGACCGCCAGCACGGGCCGGCCGCCGGTCACGTGGAACGTCTTGCGCACTGCACCGAAGTACGTCGGCTTCTCGAAATGCGCATCGGCCCCGATCGACCAGTCGTCGCTGTAGAAGCCGCCGTGCCGGAGGTGCGGCAGGAACGTGACGAGCGTGAGCACGATGAGGACGCCGAGGCACGCCGCACCCTCCCGCGCCGCCGGCAAGTGAGCCGTACGCCGGAGACCCGCCGGCATCACGGCGCGAAGCCCGCCGACGGACCGACGAGGTACCACGCCTCGATGTCGCCCTTGCCCTTGACGAAGATCGTGCCGCGCGGCTCGCAGTCGAACTCGCCCGCGAGCAGCTCGTAGGTCGCACGCGTGATCTGGATCCGCCCGGGCGCGCCGTGCGACTCCATGCGGCTCGCCGTGTTCACGGCGTCGCCCCACAGGTCATAGAGGAACCGCTTGCGGCCGATGACCCCGGCGACCAGCGGGCCTGAGTTGATGCCGATCCGCAGCTCGAGACCGAGCGCGGCGAGCTCGTCGTGCTCGCGCATCGCGGCGAGCATGTCGAGCCCGACGAGCGCAAGCGCACGCGCGTGGTCGGGCCTGGCGTCCGGGACGCCGGCCGCGACCATGTAACAGTCGCCGATCGTCTTGATCTTCTCGAGCCCGTAGTGCTCGGCGAGACCGTCGAAGTGGGTGAACAGAAGGTCGAGGTGCCCGACCACCTCCTCCGGCCGCAGCCGCTCGGACCACGGCGTGAAGTCGACGACATCGGCAAAGAGGATCGAAGCCGAGCCGATGTGATCCGCGATCGGCCGCGTCTGCGCCTTCAGCCGCTCGGCGATCGACCGCGGGAGGATGTTCAGGAGAAGCTCCTCCGCCTTGGCCTGCTCGACACGAAGCGCATCGAGTGCGGCGCGCCGCTCGCTCGCGAAGACCGCGAGCAGCGTGAAGACGATCGCGCCGCCGACCGTGATGTTCATGCCGAGCATGGTCGTGGTGAACCACCGCGGCACCTGCGGCGAGACGGGACCGACGAGCTCGCCCGCGATCCCCGAGCCGAGGAACACGATCGCGAACGCGGCATACCACCGAACCGCCGTGCCGACCCGCTCGAAGACGAGCGACCCGAGCGGGGCGAGGATCGCCCACAGCCCTACGCCGCCGGCGCCGAGGAACCCCCCGAGCGGGATCATCGACAGCGTCGGCGCGAAGAGGATCGCGACCTGGCCGACGCGCAGCAGCCAGAGGAAGTTGCGGGTGCGTGAGAACACCGCGATCGAGCCGGCGAGCACGCCGAAGTAGGCGACCGGCGCCCAGCCCACCGGCGAGCCGAACGAGAGGTACAGCACGGCCCAGAGCGCGGCCACCGGCAGGATCAGCACCGAGATCAGGACGAGCAGTGCCTTGCGGCCCCGCAGGTCCTCGTGGTCGGCGGGATCCGCGCCGATCTGCTTCAGCCGCTCGATCGCCCGCATGGCGGCAGACGTTACTTCGCGACAAACGGGTAGTCGCGCCGCACAAGATGGGCAGCGCTGCCCATGTGGCCGCGAAGCAGTCGCCGTAGCTTCGAGTGCGTCCAGCGACTGAGGAGAGCAGAGATGCCGAAAACATTGCTCGTCACGCTCGCCGTGCTCGCGGTTGCCGTCGGCACGGCGGCCACCTGGGCGTCGGCAGGCGCCCGCAAGCCCGCATCGGCCGTCACCCCGATGAGCTCGATGGCCGGCATGAAGGGCATGAAGATGGAAGTCACGAGCCCGGCGCTCGCGACCGCGCTGTCGAAGGCGCGTATGTCGACGGTGAAGTACGTCACCAACCTGAGCGCCGCCAAGGCGGCGGGCTACTCGATCATCACGAAGGGCATCCCGGACATGGGCTGGCACTTCCTGAACGGGAAGATCACGGGGTTCAATCCCGCGAAGCCGCCGATCCTCGTCTACGAGAAGACCGGCTCGACGTGGCAGCTCGGCGCGCTCGAGTGGGTGTTCACGGCGAAGCCGAAGACGGCGCCGCTCCCCGGCGCCAGGTACGGCGCGTTCCCCGCCGCGTGCCACTACGCCGACGGCACGTTCGTCGCCGCCGCGTCACAGGACGCGTGTGCGACGACCGCTCCCGGCTCCGGCGCGAAGTTCACGTTCTGGCACCCGAACCTGATCACGCTGCACGTCTGGCTCTGGTACCCGAACCCGAGCGGGCTCTACGCGAGCATGAACCCCCTCGTGCATCCGTTCAACGCAGGCTGATCCTGCCGGGGGCAGGTTCCCGCCGCCGTAGGGGACGCGGCGGCGGGAACCACGTCACATGACGCCGGCCGCGATCTCCTTTCGTGCGCCCCGGTCGGTCGGCGGTGCCGGTTCTCGGGTCGACCACCGCGTAGAGCATGTCGACGAGCAGGTTTCGAGCGTCAGCCTCCACGCTGCTCGTGGGGCGACGCGCGGCGCGTCTCGTTCGACGGCCGTCACGGCGGTGACTATAGATGGCACATCGGGATGCCCTTGATCGCCGGACCACTCGATCGGGCCATCGCGCAGGGCGGCTCCGGGGTCGAAGAACGCTGCCAACGCCGCAGCACCTCAGACCCGCCGCTCGATGCCGTCAATTCGTCGCTTCGCCATAGTCGCCGCACTGCTTGCCTGTACCGCGTTGCCTGCGGGCGCTGCGGGCGCGGGACCACGCGTCACGATCGTGTCCGACTCGGTCCTGACGGCGGTGACCTGGGGCAACGCGACCGCGCAGGCGGCGCTCGAGCAGAACCTCGACGTCCAGATCGACGCAGGGGTCTGCCGGCGACTGAACGTCCAGAGCTGCGAGTTCAACGGCGGCTACGTCCCAACGGCGCTCGACGTGATCAACGGCTGGCGGACGTCGCTCGGCCCGGTCGTCTTGATCGTCGACGGGTACAACGACCTCCCGGCCTCGTTCGCGGCCGACGTCGAGCTCACGCTCGACACGCTGCGCGACGACGGCGTCCAGCACATCCTCTGGGTCAACCTCCACGCGGTGCGGCCGGAGTACGTCCAGAAGAACGCCGTGCTCGCCGCCGCGGCGCTCCACTACCCCGAGCTTCGCGTGCTCGACTGGAATGCGTACTCGTCGGCGCATCCCGAGTGGTACCAGACCGACTACATCCATCTCGTGCCTGCGGGCGGCGTCGCGATCGCCGCGTACATCCACCAGGCGATCCTCGAGGCGCTCGCCCCGCCGCAGCCGCAGACCGCTCAGCCGAAGCTGGTCGTCAACGGCAGGCGCACGATCGTCGGCCGCGTCGGCAAGCGGATCGACCGCACGCTTAGGGCCACTGGCGGGGTCGGGCAGCTGCGCTGGCTCGCCAGCGGCCGCGCGCTCCGCCAGGCCAAGCTGCATCTCCTCGCGCGCGGTGTGCTGCGCGGGCGTCCCAGCCGTCCCGGAACACACTGGCTGAATCTCGAGGTCGTCGACTCGAGAGGCGCAACGGCCAGGGTGACGATCCGGTTCACCGTCCGTCCGCGGCACCGCTAGGCACGCCCGTGCCATCATCGGTGCATGGCCAAGCTGGACGCGAAGGCGCGCGCGCAACTTTCCGACAGCGCATTTGCGTACATCGACTCGGCCGGCAAGCGCCGGCTGCCGATCAACGACGCTCCGCACGTTCGGAACGCACTGTCGCGCTTCAACCAGGTCGTCTTCGAGGACGAAGCGGCCCGCGACCGCGCGCGGCTGCGCCTGCTGCGGGCGGCACAGAAGCATGGCGTGGCGCCGATCGGCTTTATCAGCGCACAGCTCCAGCCACAGCGGCGCCTGCCCAAGGGTCACGTCACGTTCCTCCTGACCGACATCGAGCGCTCGACGGAGCTGCTCTCGCGCCTCGACGACCGGTACGCGTCGCTCGCCGCCGCCGTGCGGGGCACCCTGCGGCGCGCGATCCGCAAGGCCGGGGGCCACGAGGTCGACGCCCGCGGCGACGAGTTCTTCGCGGTGTTCGAGCACGCTCCCGCCGCGCTCGCTGCCGCGGTGGAGCTGCAACGCGAGATGGCGGCCGGGCGGTGGCCCGACGACGTCGACGTACGGATCCGCGCCGGGATCCACAGCGGCCGGCCGACGCTGACCGAGACCGGGTATGTCGGGCTCGCGGTTCACGCCGCCGCGCGCATCTGCTACAGCGCGCACGGCGGCCAGATCGTCGTGTCGGCGGCTGCGCACGCCGCGATCAGCGACGCGATCGCGGAGGGGATCGAGCTGCATAGCCTCGGCAGCTGGCGCTTTCAGGGACTGCGCGAGCCACACGAGCTGTTCCAGGTCGAGGCGCATGGGCTCGCCGCGGAGTTCCCCCCGCTCCGGGCGGGCGTGAGGGCCTAGCCGACCGCCCGCCTCGTGAACGCGCGCACGCCGACCCGCGTCGCGACGAGCGCGAACAGCGCCACGACCCCCAGGCTCAGCGCGGCGGAGCCGCTCGTGCTGTGGATCCGCCAGATCCCGTGCAGGCCCGACGAGTCGTCGAGCAACCCGTAGCGAACGAGCGCCAGCGCGTGCGTGAGGGGGAGAAAGCGGGCGAACCAGGTGAGAGCGACCGGGAGTGCGCCGATCGGGAACAGCGAGCCTGCGAGGAACCAGGGCACGATCGCGATCGCGGGCACGCGCCCGATGTACTCCTCGGTGCTGGGAACGCGCGCCGCGAGCGTCTCGGCCATCCCGTACATCGCGATCGTGAAGAGCGCACCGCCGGCGGCGAACCAGAGGAACCCCGTCGTCGTGACGTCGAAGTGGATGCCACGCGCACGGGCGACGACGAGCAGCACCGTGATCTGGAGCGCCGTGATCGCGAACGCGACCATCAGGTTCGCGAGCACGAGGAGCCCGCGCGGGATGGGCGCGGCCAGCAGCTCCCGCTGCGCCCCGGACTCGCGGTCGACGAGCACGCCGATGCCGGCGAACATCGTGTTCAGCGGAATCAGGAGACCGATCGTCCCGGTCGCCACGAACGACTCGTAGGCGGAGCTCGTGTCCAGGGCCGACTTCAACGCCGGTGCGATCACGAGTGCGAACAGGATCGGGGTCAGCAGCGGCACCACGAGCTCGCGCGGCGTGCGTGCGCTCAGCTGGAAACGCCGCCGCGCGAGCGTCGCGACAGGCCCGAGCGGGCGCATTCGCGGCGCGGCCGACAGAATCGAAATCTCAGGGCTCGTTGCAGTCATGGAATCTCCTTTCGCTACGCGGCCAACGCGAGCGGGCCGCCGGTGAGGTGCAGGTACACGTCGTCGAGGGTCGGCTCTCGGGCGCCGATCGCGCTGACGTCGATGCCCGCTGCTTCGATGCCGGCGATCGCCGATGCGGCGGTCCGATCGTGCAGCGGGACCGTCACCGCCGCGCCAACCGAGAACGCGTCTCCACCTGCGATCCCGAGCTCACGCAGCCGCGAGAGCGTCGCGCCCGGGTTGTCACGCGTGCGCAACTCGACGATCTGATGGCCGAGGTGTGCGCGCAACGCCACCGGTCGGTCGAGCGCGACCACGGTTCCCTCGTACATGATCGCGAGTCGGTCGCACAGACGCTCGGCCTCGTCGAGGTAGTGCGTGGTCAGGAGAATGGTCGTCTCGCCCGTGTCGCGCAGGCCGGCGATCACATCGAGCAGCTCCGCCCTGATCCGCGGGTCGAGCCCGACGGTCGGTTCGTCGAGGAAGAGGACGCGCGGACGTGAGACGAGTGCGCGCGCGATCTCCAGGCGCCGCCGCTCGCCGCCGCTGTATGTCCCGACCGGCCGATCGATCAAGCCGGTGAGGTGAAGCGACGAAGCGATCTCGTCGATCCTGCCCTCGGCCTTGCGCGGGTCGACGCCCCAAAGGCTCGCGTGAACGGCGAGGTGCCGTCTCCCGTTGAGGGCGCGGTCGACCACCGCCTCCTGGAACACGACGCTCGAGATCGCCCGTGCCGCGATCGGCTCGGCTGCGACGTCGAAGCCGTGCAGGCGCGCGCTGCCACCCGTGGGCACGATCGTCGTCGTCAGCATCCCGACGGTTGTCGACTTGCCCGCGCCGTTCGGGCCGAGCAGGCCGAAGACCTCGCCCGGCGCAACCTCGAAGCTGACCCCGCGTACGGCCTCGACATCGCCGGCATAGGTCTTCGCGAGGGCCTCGACCTCGATTGCGTGCATCTCCACCTCCAAAAGGAACGACCGCTGTCACATCGGCCGGGTCGGGTTCGTCATCCTCTTGACGGATCGCGACGAAGGGATGTGACATGGACGA
>DASXDB010000299.1:0-1973 GCA_036490895.1 Gaiellaceae bacterium | reverse complement strand
TTCCTGCGCAATCACGACGAGCTGACGCTCGAGATGGTCACCGACGAGGAGCGGGACTACATGTACGCGGAGTACGCGAAGGACCCGCGCATGAAGCTGAACCTCGGCATCCGCCGCCGGCTCGCACCCTTGCTCGACAACGGGCGCGACGAGATCCAGCTGATGCACGCGATCCTCTTCTCGCTGCCCGGCTCACCCGTCCTCTACTACGGCGACGAGGTCGGCATGGGCGACAACATCTTTCTCGGCGACCGCGACGGCGTGCGCACGCCGATGCAGTGGACCGGCGACCGAAATGGTGGCTTCTCGCGCGCGGACTTCCAGCAGCTCTTCCTGCCGCCCTTGATGGACCCGGTCTACGGCTTCCAGGCGGTCAACGTGGAGGCGCAGCTCCGCCAGCCGAACTCGCTGCTCCGCTGGCTGCACCGGCTGATCGCGCTGCGCAAGGACCATCCGGTGTTCGGGCTGGGCACGTACGAGGCGCTCCGCCCGGAGAACCCGCGGATCTTCGCGCACGTGCGAACGTACGAGGACGACATCGTCCTCTGCGTCCACAACGTCGCCCGATCCGCGCAGGCGGTCGAGCTCGACCTCTCGCGCTGGGAGGGCTTCATTCCCGAAGAGATGTTCGGCCGTACGCGCTTCCCTCGCATCGGCGAGCTTCCCTACCTGCTCACCCTGGCGCCGCGAGGATTCTTCTGGTTCCAGTTGCGGAAGGAGACGGGGGAATGACCGACGACACGTCCCTCATCGAGTTCATCACGAGCCAGCGCTGGTACGGGTCGAAGACCCGCGAGGTCGGCAGCGCGACCGTGATCGACCGCGCGAAGCTTCGCGACCAGCTCGAGCTCCAACTCGTCGAGGTGCGGTTCGAGACCGGGACGCACGAGACGTATCAGCTGCTCACTGACGGCCGCGGTTTCGACGCGCTCCGCGACGACGCGCACGCGCGGACGCTGCTCGAGTTGATGCGCGCGGGCGAGACCGTGCCGGCGGGCGAAGGAACGGTCGAGTTCGCATCCCTCGCCGGCGTGAACGACCCGCGGGCGGCGCGCCTGATCGACGGTGAGCAGTCGAACTCGTCCGTCGTGTTCGACGACGCTCTGATCCTGAAGGTGTTCCGGCGCGTCGAGGCGGGCATCAACCCCGAGCTCGAGCTGTTGCGCTTCCTCACCGAGGCCGGCTTCGCGAACATCGCCGAGCTCGCGGGGTGGTACGCGTATTCCGGCGCGCAGATGGAGGCGACGCTGGGGATCATGCAGCGATTCGTCGCGGGCGCGGAGGACGGCTGGGAGCGGGCGCTCGACGCGATCGTCGCCGGCGACGAGGCGTTCCTCGACACGCTCCGGCGTCTAGGCGAGGTGACCGGCAGGATGCACAGCGCACTCGGCTCGAACACGACCGAGCCGAGCTTCTGCCCTGAGCAGACCTCTGCCGAATCGCTCGGTCTGCTCACCGCGACGGTCGACGAGGAGATCGAGCGCGTCTTTCTCTCGCTGCCGGAGGACGTCCCCGACCTCGACCCGATCCGCGGGCGCGGCGAAGAGGTACGCGAGCGGCTTCGCCTGCTCACGAACATCGGCGGCACCGGTCGCGTGATCCGCGTGCATGGTGACTTCCATCTCGGGCAGACGCTGTGGGACGGCGACGATTGGGTGATCCTCGACTTCGAGGGGGAGCCGGCACGGTCACTGCCGGAGCGGCGGCGCAAGCGCAGCCCGCTGCGCGACGTCGCCGGGATGCTCGGCTCGTTCGGCTATGCCGCGTCGGCGGCGGAGGTGCTGCGTGACACGCCGGCGCCGAGCGACTGGGAGGCGCGCGCCCGCGACGAATTTCTCGAGGGCTACCGCGCGACCGTCGACCGGTCACTCGTTCCGTCGGGTGCGGCGATGGACAAGCTGCTCAAGGTGTTCGAGCTGGAGAAGGGCGTGTACGAGCTGCGCTACGAGCTGAACAACCGCCCGGACTGGGTG
>DASXDB010000298.1:0-3806 GCA_036490895.1 Gaiellaceae bacterium | reverse complement strand
CGGCCGCGGCCAGCGCGTCACCATCGACCTGTTGCACGCAAGCCTCGCGCTGCTCGCGAATCAGTCGACCGGCTATCTCGCAAGCGGCGACGTCCCGCTCGCACTCGGCAACGTGCATCCGTCGATCGAGCCGTTCGCGACGTACCGCGCCGCCGACGGCGAGCTGATGATCTGCGCCGGCAACGACGCGCAGTTCCGCCGCCTGACCGGCGTGCTCGGCCTCGGCGAGGACGAGCGCTTCGCGACCAACGAGCTCCGCGTCGCGAATCGCGATCAGCTGCGCGCCCAGCTCGAGACGGCGCTCACCGCAGGGCGACGTGCCGAGTGGGCGGAGCAACTTGCCACCGCTGGCGTCCCGGCCGGGCCGGTACAGACGCTCGACGAGGCGTTCTCGTTCGCGGCGGCGCTCGGCCTCGACGTCGTCGACGAGACGGACGGCGTGCGAACCGTTCCCTTCCCGGCCCACCTGTCGGAGACGCCGGCGACGGTCCGGCGGCGGCCGCCGGACCTCGATGAGCACGGAGACGAGCTCAGGCGCGGGTGATCGTCACCTCGACGCCCGCGTTCTTCAGGAGCGTCGAGAACGGGCAGCTGGCGTCGGCGCGCTCGAGGAGGTCGTCCGGAACCTCGTCGGCGCCGCCGATCGTCACCTGCGACGCGACGATCTGATGCCCTTTGCCCACGACCTCGTCCATCACGATGCGGCACGTGAGCTCGAGATGCACCGGCGGCGTCCCCGCTTCGGTCAACTCCGACGCGATCCCCATCGTCAAGCAGCCGGCGTGGGCTGCGGCGAGGAGCTCCTCGGGGCTCGTCTTCTCCGCCTTGGCCGCGATGCGCGTCGGCAGCGAGTAGGGGAGATCGGCGAACGCGCCGGTGTGCGCGGTGATGTGCCCCCCGCCGCGCGCGACGTTCCCCTCCCAGACGACGGTTGCGCTGCGCTCGATCCGCGGCATTACATCCCCGCCCGCGTGCCGTCGGGGTAGTACGCCTCGGCGGGCGAGCCGGCCGGGCGGAACACGCCGAGCACGCGCATCTCGCCCGCGCCCGTGTTGGCGAGGCTGTGCACGAGCGTCTTCGGCAAGTGGATGCAGGTGCCGGGCCGGATCGGCGCCTGTTCGCCGCTACAGTCGAGATACCCCTCTCCCTCGAGCACGTAGATCACCTCGTCGTAATAGTGGAAATGGTCGGGCGCGCGGCCCGGCGGGATCAGGCCGATGAATTGGGTCGCCGACGGGCACGGCGCGCCCAGCACGAACTGGCGGCCCGCCGTCGCGGTCCCTCTCTCGACCTCGTCGCAGTCGACGTGCGCAGGGCCGTCCGACGGGTCCGGCTCGTGGACGAGCACGGAGATCGCCTCCGCGTCCCCGCGTGCCGTCCAGGAGACGCCGGCCGGGATGAACAGCGAGATTCCGGGGCGGAGCGGGCGCTCGTCGCCCCCGACCGAGGCGGTCCCGCTCCCGGAGAGCACGAACACGAGCTCGTCGGCGTCGCCCCCGCCGACCTCGCCCTCGAGCGAGACGAGCCGCTGGGTGAACGGGCCGACCTCGAAGCGCCGTCCGTCCGTCCGGTCCTCCGGCTGAAGCGCGTAGTCCATGCCGCAACCATACGCGCTTGATCGAGATTTGATCATTGACACCGAAAGCGCGACGGAACATGATCGCGCTTCAGCGCTTGACCCCCCGAACAACCTGCCCCCAGGCAAGGAGGACCACTAGATGAAGAAAGCTTTCGTCCTCGCATTGGCGGTGCTCGCTACGTCGGTCGTCGCTGCCAGTGCGCAGGGCAGCCAGACTGCGGCGGCCCGCTCCCTGGCCAGCTTCAACTGCTCGAAGACGATCACGCTGCCGTTCGTCACGCCGCTCACCGGCGGCGCCGGCTTCCTCGGCACCGAGCAGATGAGCTGGGCGAAGTACGCCGTGAAGACGCTGGCGCCGCAGCTCGGCCTGAAGGTGAAGCTCGTCGGCGGCGATACGCCGGTCGAGCAAGGCCCGGCTCCCGCTCAGACGCTCGCGCAGAAGTACATCGGGACGCCCAGCGTCCTCGCGCTGCTCGGCCCGTCGACATCCGGCGCGGTCGCGGCTTCGACGAAGGCGTACTACGCGGCGAAGCTGGCGCACATCTCGCCTTCGGCGACGCGCACCGATCTCACGAAGACGGTCGGCGGCACGTACGAGGGCACGCCGGCGTTCTTCCGTGACGTCCCCGGCGACTACATCCAGGGTCCCTCGGACGCGAACTTCATGATCAACAGCCTGCACGTCAAGAAGGTCGTGGTCATGGACTTCCAGGAGCCGTATTCCCTGGGTCTCGCGGGTGCGGTCGAGTCGACCCTCAAGGCGAAGGGCGTGAGCACGATCCATCTCTCGGCGCCGAACACGACGACCGACTACTCGGCGTACGTGACGAAGGTGCCGGGCGACGCGGACATCGTCTTCTTCCCGACGCAGAAGCCGGGCGACGCGCAGACGTTCGCCCAGCAGCTGATCGAGCAGGGCAAGAAGGCGAAGGTGTTCGGCGGCGACGGCTCGAACGACTCGTCGCAGTTCAAGCAGCCGGGCTCGTACGTCTCGAACTTCGCGCCGGACATCACCGGCATCGCCGCCGACGCGAAGATCATCGCGGGCTGGAAGAAGGACAACGCCGGGAAGGCCGTCGGCTCGTTCGGGCCGCCGAGCTACGGGGCGGTCCAGATCGCGCTGACCGCCATCTCGAAGGCATGCAAGGCCGGCGGCGGGTCGACGACTCGCGCAGCCGTGTTCCACACGTTCAAGAAGGTGTCCATCAAGAACTGGATCCTCGGTGGATCGTTCAAGTGGTCGACGAAGTCCAACGACCCGCTGAACGCGAAGTTCTACATCTTCCAGATTCAGTCGAACGGCTCGTACAAGCTCGTCGGCTAAGGCCCCGGCGGCTGACCTCGGCGGGGCGGCCCGGCATCGGGCCGCCCCGCCGCGTATAAGACCCCGTACGTGGACCAGTTCATCCAGCTCACTGTCGACGGCCTGACACTGGGGAGCGTGTACGCGCTCATCGCGCTCGGCTACACGCTCGTCTACGGCGTCCTCAAGCTCCTCAACTTCGCCCACGGCGACGTGTTCATGGTCGGGACGTTCGTCGGCTTCGCCGTCCTGCAGGCGCTCGGCGGGCCGGCGTCGCCCAACGTGCCGATCTGGCTGGTGATCACGCTCGTGACGCTGTCGGCGATGGCGGTATGCGCCGCCCTGGGCGTCGCGATCGAGCGGTTCGCGTACCGGCCGCTCCGCGATGCGCCGCGCATTGCGCCGTTGATCAGCGCGCTCGGCGTCTCGTTCTTCCTCGCCAACTCGATGCAGCTGCTGTTCGGGGCGACGCCGCGCAACTACAACCTCTTCGAGTACCACACCGGCACGCTCTACCTCCGCGGTCTGCACATCGGCGGGGTCACGGTTCCCTTGCTGCGGATCATCACGATCGTCGCCGCGTTCGTGCTGATGGTCATCCTCTGGTTCCTGGTCAACAAGACGCGCACCGGGAAGGCGATGCGTGCGACGTCGTTCGACCGGGAGGCGGCGGCGATGATGGGCATCGACATCGACCGCGTGATCGTCTTCACCTTCATCCTCGGCTCCGCGCTTGCCGGTGCTGCAGGCGTGATGTTCTCGCTGCGCGTACCCACCAACGTCTCGATCGGGTTCATCGCCGGGCTGAAGGGCTTCATCGCGGCGGTCATCGGCGGGATCGGCTCGATCCCCGGCGCGATGGCGGGCGGCCTGATCCTCGGGTTCCTCGAGTCGTACATCCAGGGCTACGTGCATGGAGCTCAC
>DASXDB010000297.1:0-3319 GCA_036490895.1 Gaiellaceae bacterium | reverse complement strand
CTAACCGGCCGTGAACGGCTGCTGCGCACGCGTGAACGGGTAGCCGGCCCATACGAGCTGCTCCCCGTCGACCCGCAGGCGCTCACCCCGTTCGCGGCCGGCCGCCGCGATCCAGCCGTCCCCGTCGCGCTCGAACGTCGTCTCAGCGCGGCCCGGTGCCCTGCCGGCCACCTTGGCGCACAGCGAGCCTTTCTCCCACGTGAACACGAACTGCGTGCCTTCGGACCACCAGATCCCGAGGAGCGCGCGGACGTCCGCCGGCGGCTCGTGCTCTGGCCGCCACGTCTCGATCGGCTCCGGCCAGACCTCCATCGCCTTCTGCGCGAGCTCGATCGCGAAGGCGTCCATGTCGGCCCGTGAGCCCGAGTTCGTCAGGGCGGCCGCGCCGACCTGCGTCTTGCGGTTCACGTACACGCCGGCGAGGTGGCCGGGCATCGCGCCGCCGTGACCGCCGAAGATCGTCCCGCCTTCGTTGTAGAGCATCAGCCCGAGCCCCCAGCCGAGCACCCAGTCGTCGGGGTAGTACATGACCTGCGGGAACCACATCTCCTCGACCGTCTTCGGGTCGAGCACGCCGTCCGCCCCGCGGGCGAGGAAGGTCGCCCAGCGCGCGAGATCCTCGACCGTCGACCAGAGCTGTCCCATCGCGGCGACGCCGCCGAGGTCGAGCTCCGGCTCCGCCCAGACCGTGCGCGCATAGTCGTCGACGAGGTACCCCTGCGCCCGCGGCGGGACCGGCCGCCAGGTCGTCCGCTCGAGCCCGAGCGGGGTGATCACGTTGTCGTCGACGTATTGCATGTACGGCACACCGCTCTTTGTCGCGACGACGCGACCGAGCAGGCCGAATGCGAGGTTCGAGTAGTGATGCGCACGCGCCGGCTCGAGCGCGAAGCCGACACGAAGGTCTTCCTCGGTCGGCACCGACAGGTCGACGAACATCTCGCCCACCTCGCGCTGGAGACCCGAGATGTGCGCGAGCATGCGCCGGATCGTCGGGGAGCCGTCTCCGATGTCGTCGAGGTGCTCGCCGATCCGATCGTCGAGGTCGAGCTTCCCGGCGTCGCGGAGCTGCATGATCGACGTCGCCGTGAACGTCTTCGTGATCGAGCCGATGCGGTATTGCGTGCCGGGCGTCGCATCCTCACCTGCTTCGTAGTCCGCGCCGCCTACCGCGTTCGACCAGACGATCTCGCCCTTGCGCACGACGGCGGCGGCGACTGAGGGGAAAAGTTCGGCTTGCTGCTGCTGCAGCAGGCGGTCGAGCTGTCTCGCCTTCCTAGACACGGGCTGCCTCCAGCGCTCGGGGAACGGCAGTGAGGGCGTGCTCGATCGCGTCGTCGTCGACCTCCAGCGAGGTGACCGCCCGCAGCACTCCGGGCCGCGTCCGCGAGAGCAGCACGCCCTGGTCGCGGATCCGCGCGATCGCGTCTTCTTCGGCGAGGCCGATCGACGCCACGTCGATCTGCACGAAGTTCGTCTGCACGAGCTCGAGGTCGACGGGCAGGCCCGCGTCGGCCCAGCCCTCGCCGAGTCGCCGGGCGCGCGCGTGGTCGTCGGCGAGCCGGTCGACGTTGTGGTCGAGCGCATACACGCCGGCGGCCGCAACGATCCCGGCCTGCCGCATCGCGCCGCCGAACCGGTGCTTCTCGATCCGCGCGCGGTGCATGAGCTCGTGGGAGCCGGCGATGAGGGCGCCGAGCGGGCACCCGAGGCCCTTCGAAAGACACAGCGTCGCGGTGTCGAACTCGGAGGCGATCTCGGCCGCCGGGACGCCGGATGCGACGACGGCATTCATCAGCCGCGCACCGTCGAGGTGCGTGCGCAGGCCGAGCTCGCGCCCGGCCTCGACCGTCTCACGCAGCTCGGCGAGCGGCCAGACCGTCCCGCCGGAGGTGTTGTGGCTGTTCTCGAGCGCGAGGACCGACATGAGCGGCGTCCAGAACTCGCCGTCGTTCCAGAACGTCGCCCGCACCTGCTCGGCGCTGATCCGCCCGCGGTAGCCCGGCAGGCCACGCGTCTGGAGGCCCGAGTGGTAGGCGGCGCCGCCGAGCTCGGACACCATGATGTGGGCACGCTCCTCGACGATCAGCTCGCCGCCGCGCTCGCCGAGGATCGCGAGCGCGATCTGGTTCCCCATCGTCGCGGTCGGCAGGTACACCGCCTCCTCGTGGCCGAGCAGCTCGGCCGTGCGGCGCTCGAGCTCGAGCACGGTCGGGTCTTCGCGCTCCTGCTCGTCGCCGACTTCCGCGGTCGCCATCGCCGCGCGCATCGCGGGCGACGGCTTGGTGACGGTGTCGGAGCGGAGGTCGATCACGGCCGGTTGAGACTAGCCTTCCGCACGTGGCCGAACCGGACCCATACACGCTGCCGCCGAACCTGCCGGTGCCCGAGGACGACGGGGGCGCCGACCATCTGACGGGCGCCGAGCTTCCGCATCTGACGCTCGAGTCGACGCACGGTCCTGTCGACGTCGCCGACCTGGACGTGCTGTACGTCTATCCGCGCACGGGGCTGCCGGGGCGCCTGCCGTTCCCCGGGTGGGACGACGTGCCCGGCGCACGCGGCTGCACGCCGCAGTCATGCGGCTTCCGCGACCACGCAGCGGAGCTCGCCGAGCTCGGCGTGTCACGCATCGCCGGGGTCTCGACGCAGACGCTCGACGAGCAGACCGAGTTCGCGGAGCGAAACCGCATGCCGTTCCCGGTGATCGCCGATCCGGAGCTGCGCTTGGGCGACGCCTTGCAGCTGCCGACGTTCGAGATCGAGGGTCACACGCTGTACAAGCGCCTGGCGCTCGTCGCCGTCGGCGGCTGGGTCGCGAAGGTCTTCTACCCGGTCTTCCCACCCGACCGGAACGCGCAGGACGTGGTCGACTGGCTGCGGGCGACCGAGGCCGAGTGAATCTCGACGCCGTCTCCACGCTGCTCGCCGACGGGCCGGCATACCGCACGCGCCAGGTCTGGGAGTGGGCCGCGCGCGGGGCCACATCGTTCGACGAGATGACGAACCTGCCGGCGGGGATGCGCCGCCGCCTGACGGACGAGGTTCCCTTCTCGACGCTCGAGCTCGTGCACGAGGCGCGATCCTCCGACGGCACGGTCAAGGCGCTCTTCCACACGGCCGACGGCCACCCGGTCGAGGCGGTCCTGATGCGCTATCGCGACGGGCGGCGGTCCGTGTGCCTCTCCTCGCAGTCCGGCTGCCCGCTCACCTGCACCTTCTGCGCGACCGGTCAGATGCGCTTCCGACGCAACCTGAACGAGTGGGAGATCGTCGACCAGGCGCTGTACTTCCGGCGCATGGAGGCGATCGACCACGC
>DASXDB010000296.1:0-3191 GCA_036490895.1 Gaiellaceae bacterium | reverse complement strand
AAGCTGGATGACCGTGGCCTGCAACTTCGCGACGCCTGCCGGGTCGAGCGAGTAGTAGATCTGCGTTCCCTCGCGGCGCGTCTTCACGAGGCCGGCCTCACGCAGCACCTTCAGATGCTGGCTGACGGCGGGCTGGCTGATTCCGAAGATCTCGGCGAAGTCGCACGCACACGTCCCGCCTTCGGCCGCGAGACGGAGCGCGATGCCGAGCCGCACCGGATGGCCGAGCGCCTTGAGCTTCGGTAACGCATCCACTTGCGCCACTATATCACGATTATCTAATATAGCGGAATGCTTATGGATCTGATCGCGCGTTCCCGCGGCGACGAGAAGCACGACGCGAGCTCGTACTCGACGCTCGAGGTGATCGACGTCCTCTACGACGTGATGCGCTTCGACCCTGAACGGCCGGACTGGGAGGGGCGTGACCGCTTCATCCTCTCGAAGGGCCACGGCCCGCTCGCCTTCTACGCCGTGCTCGTGAAGCACGGGTTCTTCCCGGCTCTGGAGCTCGACCGGTTCCTCACCTGGGACGGCATCCTCGGCGGGCACCCCGACCGCAACCGCGTTCCCGGCGTCGAGTCCTCGACCGGCTCGCTCGGCCACGGGCTGCCGATGGCGGTCGGCGTCGCGTATGCGCTTCGCGCGCGCGGCGCGAACGAGCAGCGTGTGTTCGTGCTGACGGGCGACGCCGAGCTCAACGAAGGCTCGAATTGGGAGGCGATCCTCCACGCCGGCTCCGTCGCGCTTCCGAACCTGACGCTGATCGTGGTCGACAACCGGTCGAGCACGGTGACGATGGGCGACATCGCCGGCAAGCTCGCGGCCTTCGGGTGGGACGCGGTGACGGTCGACGGCCGTGATCGCGATGCGCTCCGCGCGGCCTACGAGCGCCGTGCCGCCGGCCCGACCGCGGTCGTGGCGGTGGTCGAATGACGACCATGCGCGAGCAGGCGATGGCGACTGCCGTCGACCTGTTCGAACGCGACGAGCGCGTCGCGATCGTGATGGCGGACATCAGCCTCGACTACCTGCGACCGGCGGTCGAGCACGACCCGCGGCGCGCCGTCAACGCGGGGATCATGGAGCAGAGCGCCGTCGGGATCGCCGCAGGCTTCGCGCTCGAGGGCTTCCACCCGATCGTGCACACGCTCGCGCCGTTTCTGACTGAGCGGCCGCTCGAGCAGATCAAGCTCGACTTCGGCTACCAGGGCCTCGGCGGCACGTTCATCTCCGCCGGCGCCGCGTACGACTACGGCGAGTCGGGGGGAACGCACCATGCTGGCGGCGACATCCAGGCGCTCGGAAGCATCCCCGGGCTCGAAGTGCTCGTGCCGGGCTCGGCGTCCGAGACCGACGCGCTCCTCCTGGCGAGCTACGCGAACGGGCGTCCGACGTACCTCCGCACGAGCGTCGTCGAGAACCGCGAGCCCGTCGAGCCGGCCCCGGGCGGCCTCACCTTGGTGCGGCGCGGCGGCGACGTGACGGTGGTTGCGGCCGGCCCGTTCCTCTCCCGCACGCTCGATGCCCTCGACGGCGTCGACGCGACCGTGCTCTACGCCACCACGCTCGTCCCGCTCGACGTGGTGACGCTTGCCCGTGAAGCGGCGGCCGCGGCGAGGTTCGTGCTCGTCGAGCCGGCGTACGAAGGCACGTCCGCGGCACAGATCGCGGCGGCGCTGTCGCACCGGCCGACGCAGCTGCTCTCGATCGGCGTCCCGCGGCGGTTCATCGAGCGCTACGGAACGAATGCGGAGCACGATGCGGCGCTCGGGCTCGATGTACGCGGGATCCGCGAGCGCATACTGGGTTTCCTCAAGGGTGTCTGACACCAGGAGTGTCAGACACCTGTGAGCCCTGCCTGCCAGCTCGCCCAGAGCTGCGCGTAGCGGTCGCCCTGCGCGACGAGTTCATCGTGCGCCGCGATCTCGACGAGGCGGCCGTGCTCCATCACCGCGACGCGGTCGGCGCGCTCGGCGGTCGAGAGACGGTGCGCGATCGTGATCACGGTGCGGCCGCGCGCGAGCACCGAAAGCGCGTGTTCGACGGCCGCTTCCGTGCGCGGATCGAGTGAGGACGTCGCCTCGTCGAGGACGATCACCGCCGGATCGACCAGGGCGACGCGGGCGATCGAGACGAGCTGGCGCTCGCCCGCCGACAGGCGCACCCCGCGCGAGCGCACGTCGGTCTCCAGCCCGTCGGGCAGCGCTTCGAGCCGAAACAGCGCGCCGATCGAGCGGAGCGCCTCCCGCACCTCGTCGTCGCGCGCCTCTGGTCGCGCCAGCCGTACGTTGTCCGCAATCGATCCCGCGAACAGGTGGCCTTCCTGCGGGACGAAGACGATGCGCGACCGCAACGACTCGAGGGTCGCATCGCGCAGGTCGGTCCCGCCGAGCGAGACCGTGCCCTGCTGTGGGTCGTAGCCGCGGACGAGGAGCTTCGCGAGCGTCGACTTGCCGGCCCCGGTCGCTCCGACGAGGGCGAGATGCTCGCCCGGCGTGATGGTGAGCGAGACGTCGACGACCGCAGGCGAGCTGTCTCCGTAGGCGAACGTCACGCCCTCGGCCCGCAGCTCTCCGCCGGCGGGCAGCGCGCCGGCGCCGCCGAGCACGGTCGGCGGCTCGGCGAGGAGCGACGAGATCTTCGCAAGGGCGGCGCGACCCGACTGGAACTCGCTGTACCAGTCACCGAGGCGCGCGACGGGATCGAACAGCGAGATGAGATACAGCGCGAACGCGACGATCGTGCCGACCGTCACTCGCCCGTGGCGCTCGAGATATCCGCCCACGACGAGCACGGCCGCGAGTGCGAGCGCCTGCGCAAAGGCGATCATCGGGAAGAAGCCGATGTTGACGAGCGAGATCCGCCGCCACGCGGAGACCTGCTCGCGTGAGTGCGCGCGGTACGCGGCATAGCGTTCCTGCTCCTGCGCGAACGACTGGACGACGCGGACGCCGGTGAGCCCTTCCTGCAGCGACGTCATGGTGTCGGCGACACGGTCGCGAAGCGCGAGGAACGCGGGCCGCGAGCGCTTGCCGTACCGCAGCGAAGACCACGCGAGCAGCGGCAGCGAGATCAGCATCACGAGCGAGAGAAGCGGTGAGAGCGTGATGAGGATCACGACGGAGACCGCGAACAGGAGCACCGAGCCGACGACCTCCACGAGCACCGTGCGGGTGAAGGTCGTCAAG
>DASXDB010000295.1:0-6086 GCA_036490895.1 Gaiellaceae bacterium | reverse complement strand
GAACCTCGGCCCCGTCTCGAACCCTGCGACGGCGGTCACGGCCGCGGCTGCGGTGCCGACGGTCGTCGCTGCCTACGGGTTCGAGGAAGGGAGCGGCACCACCGTCGCGGACGCGTCGGGTCACGGCAACAACGGCACGATGGTCGGGGCGACCTGGACCACCGCCGGCAAGTACGGCGACGCGCTGTCGTTCAACGGGACGAACGCCCGCGTCGACGTCCCCGACTCTGCGTCCCTGCATTTGACCACCGGGATGACGCTCGAGGCATGGGTGAACCCCAGCGCGTCTCCGACCGCGTGGAAGGACGTCATCTACAAGGGCAACGACAACTACTACCTCGAAGCGTCGACCACGAGCGGCGGCGTCCCGGGCGGGGGCGGCACCTTCGGCGGTGCGAACGGGAACGCCTTCGGCCTCGCCGCGCTCGGCACCGGCACCTGGACGTACGTCGCGATGACCTACGACGGGGCGACGCTGCGGTACTACGTGAACGGTGTCCAGGTCGGGAGCAAGGCGCAGACCGGCAGCATCACGACCTCGACGAACCCGCTGCAGATCGGCGGCGACAGCCTCTACGGCCAGTTCTTCTCCGGGTTGATCGACGAGGTGCGGGTCTACAACGGCGCGCTCACGGCGACCCAGATCCAAGCCGACATGAGCGCGGGAGCGGCGACTCCGTCCGCACCGTCGAACCTGACGGCGACCGCTGCCAGCACGTCCGAGATCGACCTCGCCTGGGGCGCCTCGACCGACGCAGCGGGAGTGACCGGCTATCAGGTCGAGCGCTGCCAGGGCTCGGGCTGCTCGAACTTCGCGCAGATCGCGACGCCGACGGGCACGAGCTACCCCGACACGGGTCTGAGCGGCTCGACCAGCTACAGCTACCGCGTACGCGCCGTCGACAGCGCCGGGCATCTCGGGCCGTACTCGGTCGTCGCGACCGGGTACACCGGCCTGCAGCTCTCGCCGCGCCAGGTCGCGCTCACACCGGGGCAGACGCAGACCTACACGGTGACGCTGCCCGGGGGCGGGGCCGTGAGCGTCAACTGGTCGGTCGACGGCGTCGCCGGCGGCAACTCGACGACCGGGACGATCTCGGCCGGGGGTGTGTACACGGCGCCGGCAGCAGCAGGCACCCATACGGTGACCGCGACGCAGCAGGTCGGCGGGCAGTCGGGATCGGCTGCCGCCTACACGACGAACTACGCCGGGATGTTCACCTACCACGACGACAACATGCGGACCGGGACGAACACGAGCGAGTCCGTCCTCACACCCGCGGACGTCAATACTGCGACGTTCGGGAAGCGCTTCTCGCGCCCGCTGGACGGGATGACCTTCGCGTCGCCGTTGTACGTCGAGAACGTCTCCGTTCCCGGTCAGGGAACACACAACATCGTCTACGTCGCCACCGAGCACGACAGCGTGTACGCGTTCGACGCGGACGGGCAGTCGACCACTCCGATCTGGAAGGACAGCTTCGTCAATCCGGCGAGCGGCGTCACCACGGTGCCTGCCGCCGACACCGGCGAGTGCTGCGACATCCCGAACGAGATCGGGATCACGAGCACGCCCGTGATCGATCCTGCGACGAACACGATCTACGTCGTCGCGAAGACGAAGGAGGTCGTGGGCGGGACGACCAACTACGTCCAGCGCCTGCATGCGCTCGACATCGCCACGGGCGCCGAGAAGTTCGGCGGGCCCGTCGTCATCAACGCGACCGTTCCGGGCACAGGGCTCGGATCGACAAACGGTCAGCTTCCGTTCAACGCCCTCCGCGAGAACCAGCGGACTGCTCTGCTGCTCGTGAACGGCACGATCTACTTCGCGTTCTCGAGCCACGGCGACAACCAGCCCTACCACGGCTGGGTGTTCGGGTACACCGCATCCAACCTGCAGCAGCGGTTTGCGGTGTGTGTGACGCCGAACGACGAAGGCGCCGGCATCTGGATGAGCGGCGGGGGTCTCGCGTCGGACGCCACGGGCTCGATCTTCTTCATCACCGGCGACGGTGAGTTCACGGTGAACACGGGTGGCACGTCGTACGGCGACAGCTACGTCAAGATGTCGCAGGCCGGCGTCATCACTGACTACTTCGCGCCGTTCAACCAGGCGCAGCTGAACTCGGCCAACCACGACCTCGGCTCGGGCGGGCTGCTGCTGCTGCCCGACCAGCCCGGTGCGCACACCCACCTGATGGTCTCTGCCGGCAAGGATGGGGCAATCGACCTCGTCGACCGAGACAGCCTCGGGCATTACAACGGCACCACCAACACGAACGTCCAGACGCTGACCAACATCTTCCCCAAGGGCAACCCGGAGCCTGGGAACTTCAGCACGCTGGTGTACCTGAACGGCTCGGTGTTCTTCTCGCCCGCGCAGGACAACCTGCAGTCGTTCAAGCTGACGAACGGCCTGCTCTCGACGAGTCCCGACCTGCGCTCGGGCGTCGTCTTCCAGGGCCGCGGCGCGACCATGGCCGGCTCGGAGAACGGGACGAACAACGGCATCCTGTGGGCCGTGCAGGCAAGCGGCAGCAGCTCGCCGGGGACCCTCTACGCGTACGACCCGACAAACTCGTCGAACGGCGTTCTCAAGGAGCTGTACGACAGCGACCAGGCAGGGACGCGCGACTCCCTCGATCCGGGAGCGAAGTTCAACGTCCCGCTGATCGCAAATGGGAAGGTGTTCGTGGTCGGCACCACCGCGCTGACCGCGTACGGGTTGCTCCCGTAGCCTTCGCCGCACCATGACGCCCTTGGTCGGCCCGATCGAGCAGGCCGTGCTCGACGCACCCGCGATCGGCGACGAGATGATGTCGCTCGCCGCGGCGCTCTACCCGCTGCCGCGGAGCCTCTCAGGTGACGGCGTCCGGGCGACGCTGCGGCTCGTCGCGGACTGGGCGCCGCTCGAGGTCACGGAAGTGACCTCCGGCACGCCGGCGTTCGACTGGACGGTCCCGCCCGAGTGGAACGTCCGCGAGGCGTGGATTCGAGACACCGAGGGACGGACGATCGTCGACGGCGCCGACAGCACGCTGCGCGTGCTCGGCTACAGCGAGCCGGTCGCGTCCCGCCTCAGCGGCGAAGAGCTGCTCGAGCACCTCCACAGCGTTCCGGAGCACCCCGACTGGATCCCCTACCGCACGTCGTACTACGACCGTGCGTGGGGCTTCTGCGTCACCGCACGGGAGCTGAGAACGATCGACCCCGCGGCGGAGTACGACGTGAGGATCGACAGCACCCTCGACGCCGGCTCGATCACGCTCGCCGAGCATCTGGTCGCCGGGAGTAGCGACGACGAGGTGATCGTCTCGACGTACACCTGTCACCCGTCCCTCGCGAACGACAACGTGTCCGGGATCGTCGTGTCGGCGGCGCTCGCCAAGCTCTTCCCGCGAGGGTCGCTGCGGCGCGCGCATCGGTTCCTGTTTGCGCCGAGCGTGATCGGCGCGCTGAGCTGGCTCCAGGCGAACGCGGACCGGCTCGAGCGCGTCCACGCGGGGCTCATCGTCTCGTGCGCGGGGGACGCAGGCCCGCTCCGCTACAAGGAGTCGCGACGAGGGCGGACGGTCGTCGACCGCGCTGCGGCACTCGCTCTCCGCGACGAGCCCGGTGCGCTGCGCGAACCGTTCGTCCCCTGGGGTGGAGACGAGCGCCAGTTCTGCGCACCCGGGTTCGATCTTGCCTTCGGCTCGCTCTCCCGCTCGCCGCACGGCACGTATCCCGAGTACCACACGTCGGCCGACAATCTCGCGTTGATCTCGGCCGACGCGCTGACCGGCTCACTCCGCGCGGCCGCCCGGCTCCTCGACATCGTCGATGCCGACCGGACGCTCGAGAGCCGCGTCCCCTACGGGGAGCCGCAGCTCGGCCGTCGAGGGCTCTACGGGTCGATCGGCGTCGGCCTCCCGACCGAAGACCTGCGCAAGGCACTGCTCTGGGTGCTCAACCTCGCCGACGGGCACCATTCGCTGATCGACGTGACCGAGCGCTCCGACCTCCCGTTCTGGCTCGTCCAGCATGCTGCCGGCCTCGCCGAGGAGGCCGGGCTGGTGACCGCCGGCTGAGCATGCGGTTCGTCGCGACGGAGATCGACGGCGTCCACGTCCTCGAGCTCGAGCCGTTCGCGGACGAGCGCGGGCTGTTCGCGCGGGTCTGGGCCGAGGAGGAGCTGGCTGCACACGGCCTGACCGCGGCGGTGTCGCAGTGCAGCATCTCCCGGAACACGAGGGCGGGGACGCTGCGCGGAATGCACTTTCAGCACGCCCCGCACGCGGAGGCGAAGCTCGTGCGCTGCACCCGCGGTGCGATCTACGACGTCGCGCTCGACCTGCGGGCCGGTTCGAGCACGCTCGGCCGCTGGTTCGGCGTCGAGTTGTCGGCGGAGAACGGCGCCGGGCTCTTCATCCCCGAGGGGTGTGCGCACGGGTTCCAGACGCTCGTTGACGACACCGAGGTGCTGTATCTCATCTCGGCGCCGTACGCGCCCCAGGCAGCGGCAGGCGTCCGCTGGGACGACCCGACGTTCGGGATCGAATGGCCGCCGTCCGACGAGCGGACGATCAACGAGCGCGACCGCACGTATCCCGATTACGAGTCGGAGAGTCTGCGAAGCCGCGGGACGTAGAGGTCGTCGCGTTCGATCTCCACGACGCGACGGAGGAGCTCGTCGGGATCGTCGAGTGCATGCAGTAGCCTGCCGCTCAGCGCGTCGAGCTCCCCCGAGGCGATGCGCGCCACGACCCGGGCGCCTTCGTCTGCCGTCAGGACGCGGCCGGTGCCGAGGTCGGGGAGCCACGCCGACTCGCGCATGCGGCGCGTCATCTCGGTCTCGACGTAGCCCGGCGTGAAGGCGAACACCCGGATCCCGTTCGGTGCGAGCGACGTCGCGAGCGACTCTGAAAGGCTGACGAGCGCTGCCTTCCCGGCGGCGTACCCGGTCTGGTACGGAGCAGGCCGGACTGCGACGTAGCTCGCGATGTTGACGATGCGGCCGGTGCCGCGTTCGAGCATCCCGGGGATGACCGAGCGACATGCGTTGAACGCGCCGCGAAGCGACGTCTCGACGTCCGTCCACCAGTCCTGAGGGTCGACCTCCCACAGTGGTCCGACCGCGCGTCCCGTGCCGGCGTTGTTGACGAGCGCGGCGATCGGTCCGAGCGCCGATTCCGTCTGCTCGACCGCCGCACGGACGGCCGCGTCGTCACGCACGTCGCACGCGAACGCGGCGGCCGTACCACCGCGTTCGGCGATCTCGACCCGGGTCTGCTCGAGCTCGTCCGTCGACCGCGCGAGCACCGAGACGGCCAAGCCCGCGTCCGCAAGCGCGAGCGCGATCGCCCGCCCGATCCCGCGGCCCCCGCCGGTGACGAGCGCGACCATCGGCCTCAGCCCGCGAGCACGAGCTTCCGGCCGAAGAACGCCTCGGCGTGGCGCGTGGGCGAGCCGGACTCCATCCCGCGCAGGCGAAGGAGCGAGAGGAAGAGCTCCTCGTCGAACCAATGCTTCGCGCTCTGCGACGTGAAGTGCTCGCACACGAGCTTGGCCTTGCGCCGCGCCACGTCCTCGGTGAGGTTGAAGAAGACGTTCGGCCGCCCCAGGTCACCGTCGTACTTCGGGATCTCGTACTCGAGGATCAGGTGGTGGCGAAACGTGTTCCAGGTCAGCTCGGCTGCAAGCCGGTGGTCCTGGTGGAAGTCGTGCCCGGCGTGCGTCAGGACGAGGTCGGGGGCGATCGGCTTGAGCGCTTCGAAGGACTCCTTCACCTCGGCGCCCGAGTACGGGAGGAAGCCGTCACGGAACGCGTGCGTCACGATCTCGTGGTCGCCGAACCCTGCGAGGAACGCCTCGGCGCTCCGCCGCGCCTCCTGCTCCCGTTCGCCTTCGGCGGCGAGTACGACCCACGTCACGGCGATCTCCGGATGCGCGGCCGCGAGCGTCAGGAGCAAGCCGCCGCAGCCGATCTCGATGTCGTCGGAATGGCAGCCGACCGCGAGGATGCGACGGGGTGGTGCCGCTCCGAGCGACAGCTCGAGCATCGTTACGAGCTGTACTCCGGGACGAACGGCACGGGCTCGCGC
>DASXDB010000294.1:0-13056 GCA_036490895.1 Gaiellaceae bacterium | reverse complement strand
GCAGCGCGAGGACGACGTACGCATCGACGACCCACCTCTTCGCCTCGTGCTCGTCGCGCGCATGCGGAAGGAAGTAGAGAAGCGCGGTCGGCACGCCGCCGACGAGGAACGGGGCGAGGATCCCGTAGATCAGCCAGAGCTGCTGGTACCCGCCGAGCGCGGGCTTCGCGACGAGCCGCGTCAGCACGATGAGGCTCGCGAGGGTGGCCGCCTGGGTGAACAACGCGCCGAACGCGAGCACCGCGGCCTGGCCGCTGAGGCTTGCGCGGCGGGTCGTCACGGTCCGCGCCCACCGAGCGCGTGAGCGTAGACGCCGCTCCAGCGCCGGCCGATCGCGTCGTTGCCGAACCGGGCCCGAGCCGCCGCCGCGACGCCTGCGCGGTCGTACCGATCGAGACGTTCGGCCGCCGCCTCGATCGCCGCCGCGAGCGCCTCCGCCGATCCCGGTTCGACCGTGACGCCGCAACCTTCGTCGAGCACCTCCGGCACGCCGCCGACCCGCGATGCGACGGAGGGCAAGCCGCAGGCAAGCGCCTCGAGGAGGGCGCACGGCATGTTCTCGCCCAGGCTCGGCAGGACGAAGATGTCGGCCGCGCGCAGGCGCGCGGCAACCTCCGCCTTTGGTCGCTGCCCGAGGAATCGCACGTCGCCGTTCAGGCCGAGCGAATCGGTGAGCGAAACCAGGTCGCGGCGGAGCTCGCCGTCTCCGATCACGTCGAGAGTCACCGTTCGCCCGGCTCGCAGCAGCCGCATCGCTTCGAGCAGGTAGCGGTGCCCCTTGACGTCGACGAGGTTCCCGACCGTCACGAGTCGGAGAGTGCCGTCGATCGAGAAACCGGACGCCGGATGAAAGACGTCATCGTCGACCACGTTCGGAACCGCCTCGAACGAGGCCGCCGGCGCGATCTCGCGCAAATGGCGCTCGAGGTCGCGACTCACCGGACAGACGACCGCCGCGCGTTCGAAGACGTCGCGTGCTGCGGCTCGGTCGCCGGCCGAAACGACACCGCGCGCAAAGCCGCCGTAGTGCTCCGAGACGACGACCGGACGACGAAGCACACGTCCGATCAGCAGCGCGACCCGGCCCGCGACGTATTCGTGCGCATGCACGACGTCAGGCTTCCAGCCTTGGCGGCGCAGCTCGAGAAGGACGGTCGCGATGCCGGCAAGCTTGAACGTGCCCGGTGTCTTCGGGACGCGCGTTCCACGAAAGCGGACGCGAAATGTCCGAACACCCTCGTCAACGAATCGCTCGATCCGGAACGGCAGTCGGAGGGTCGAGTCGTACTTCCAGGTGAGGACGACGACGTCGTGTGCACGCGCAGCCGTTCGAGCCTGCTCTCGACAGAACACCCCGAAATACGGTCTGACGGCGTCCGGATACCACTCCGGTGTGATCAGCACCCGCACCGCGAATGTCTCTCGCGTCGGGTCGGGTCCCAAACGTGAGCCGGCGAACGGGCGCGAATCGGTGCCAGCCAGCGCTCTGCCTCGGCTCGCCAGCCGGGGTCGATCCCGCGCGCGGTGCGGCGGTTGTGAAGCTCGATCCAGGCGCGCGGCGAGACCGCGGTGACCGCCGCCCGGAGCAGCGGCCTGGGCGTGCGCGCTCGCCGTGCTCGCCGGAGATCGGCGCCGATCGCCCGCCACCGATTGCCCGAGCGGCGCTCCGCCTCCGCGATCCAGCTGCTCCACAGCTCGCTGTCCCGCCGGACGCCGAGATCCGCCCGCAGCTCGGCATGCTTGACGTCGAGGATCGCGAACTCGTGGCCGATCCTCGAGACGTCCCACGACATGTTCGCGGAGTGACGAACGTAGCCGAGGAGTGGACGGTCGACGATTGCGGCCGGAGCCTTTGCAGCGAGCCGGATCCAGAGATCCCAGTCGGCGAGCAGGCTGAGTCGCGGATCGAAGCCGCCGAGCTCACGAACTAGCTCGGTCGCGGCGAGCACGCCCGAGCCGCCGCCCGGTACCGCGTTCAGCATCAGCAGAGGCTCGAGTACTCCGCCGGAGCCGGCAGGCGGGGCGGCGCTCTCGACGAGACGCAGGTGCTCGTCGAGCGTCACCTGGCCGACGCACGCCCACCGCGCCGCGGGGGTTGCCTCCAGCGCAGCGAGTTGCTCCGCGAGCTTCGTCGGCGCCCAGAGGTCGTCGTCGTCGAGGAACGCGATCCAGGGCGTTGCGGCCCGTTCGATGCCGGTGTTCCTCGCGGCGGCGACGCCGAGCGACGTCGCATGCGTGACGACGTTCACGCGCGAGTCGTCGACGCTCGCCGCCCACTCGGCGGTGTCGTCGTTCGACCCGTCGTCGACAACGAGAACGGCGAGGTCGACGCCGGTCTGGTCGAGCACCGTCCCGAGGCTGCGCTCGAGCAGGGTTCGCCGGTCGCGGGTGGGGAGGACGACGGTGACGGCCGCAGGCACGCTGCTCATCCGCCTTTCGCGAACGCGACCGGCGCCACGGGCCGGACGTCCCAAGGGAGTGCGAGCTGCGTGATCCGGTTCGGCCGGCCGTTCGCGTCTCCGTGGAGGCGGAACCGCAGCAGATCGTCCTCATAGAGGATCGACTCGAACGGCGTTCCGAGCCAGATCCCTGCGACGTATTCGCCGGCCGCGAAGATCGGCGGGACGACGATCCTCGCCACGTACTCCCCGAGCGCTTCGCGTCTCGGCGCGGGTGCCGAGTCCGACCACGCCTCGTCGAGCACCCGCACGCCGCGGAGGTTGTGGACCAGCACGGTCATGTCGAGTGCCGGAACGCGTTCGCGCACGACGAATCGAACTTCGAACGTGATCGGCGTGTCGCGGTCGAGTGCCTCGGTGGGCGTGCCTGCGTCGTCGAGCACGGCCACGCTGAGCACGCTGACGGGACGCGTCGGGTCCTCGGTGAAGACCTGCCGTGCTGCGAACGTCCGACCGGACGCGAGGTACGCCGAGACGACGTCGTCGGCCGGCCCGAGCCTCTTCGTCGCGCCACCGTCGAGCCAGAGCGCGCGCGAGCAGAGCCGCGTGACTGCGTCGAGGTCGTGGCTCACGAATACGACCGTCCGCCCCTCGCTGCGCATCGACTCGATTCGCCCGAGGCAGCGCCGCTGAAACTCCGTGTCGCCGACCGCCAGCACCTCGTCGACCACGAGGATGTCGGCGTCGAGGCAGGCTGCGATCGCGAACGCGAGCCGCAGGTACATCCCCGACGAGAAGCGCTTGACCGGCGTCTCCATGAAGGGCGCGACACCTGCGAACTCGACGATCTCGTCGAGCTTGGCGTTGACCTCGCGGCGGCGCATGCCGAGGATCGCGCCGTTCAGGTAGACGTTCTCGCGGCCGGTCAGTTCCGGGTGGAAGCCTGTTCCGACCTCGAGCAGCGCCCCGACACGCCCGCGTGTGCGCGAGACGCCGGTCGTCGGCTCGGTGATGCACGCGATCACCTTCAAGAGCGTCGACTTCCCCGCGCCGTTCCGACCGATCACGCCGAGCGTGTCCCCTGCCGCGATGTCGACGTCGATGTCGCGTAGGGACCAGATCTCGCGGGGAAGCGACGGGGGCGCGACGCGCCGGATCCGGCCCGTCAGGTCCGCAAGCGTCTCGACGAGTGTTCCGGATGCGCCGCGGCGCTCGCCGAGTGCGTACCGCTTCGACACGCCGTGCACCTCGATCGCGTGCATCGGCTCAGATGACGTCCGCAAACCGCCGTTCCTGGTGCTCGAAGTAGAAGAGCCCTCCGACGAGGAGCACGAGCGAGACCGCCGCCGAGACGGCGAGATCGGCGCCGGGGCGCGGACCGTCGAGGAGCGACCACCGGAATGCCTCGATCACCCCTGCCATCGGGTTGATCGCATATGCCCAGCTCCAGCCCGCGGGGAGGAGGCTGGCCGGGTACGCGACCGGGCTCGCGAGCAGCCACAGCTGGATGAGCGTGCCGAGCGCTCCGCCGACATCGCGGAAGCGGACGTTGAGCGCGGCGAGTAGGAGACCGGTGCCGAGGGCGGTCGCGAGCAGCAAGAGCACCCACAGCGGGAGGAGTGCGAGCGCCGGGCCTGGCGCGACGTGCTCCCAGGCCATCAGCGCGGCGAGCACCACCAGCCCGGGGAGCAGCGTGACGAGCGCAGGCAGCACGGCGCTTACGGGAGCGGCGAGCCGCGGGAGGTACACCTTCGTGACGAGCGGCGTGTTCGCGACGACGCTGTCCGTCGCGTCGCCGACGATCCCGGCGAAGTAGTTCCAGACGAGGAAGCCCGTGAGCGCGAACACCGGGTAGGGGATGCCGTCGCTCGGGACGTGTGCGATCCGGCGAAAGACGAGCGTCACGACGGCGACGCCGACGATGGGCTGGAGGATCGCCCACCCGATCCCGAGGGCCGTCTGCTTGTACCGGGCCTTCACGTCGCGGAGCGCCAGGTAGTAGACGAGTTCGCGGTAGCGCCACAGCTCGGCGAGCCGGGGCAGCCGCAGGCCCGAGGTCGGGCGGTTCTCGGTCCACACCTGTGCTTCGGACGTGGTCACGCGGGGCACGTACCCCGACGGTGCCCACGTAAAGCCATGCGCTACGCACTTCTCGACCTCGAGCTGACCGAGCCCGTTCCCGGCATTGCCGTCGCCGAGGACCGGCACGGCATCGCCGTGCTGCTTCGGCGCGACGGCCGGCCGGTCGGCTTCTTCATGAAGCGCTTCCGCCCCGGCACCCAGCTTCGGCCGGACGACGTACGCCGGCTGATCGTGGAGAAGGCCGGCGGCGACGTCCTGGTCGCGGCGATCGCCGACGAGCTCGCCGGCGATCACCCGGAGCCGCCGCTCGTCGACCTGACGGTCGCCGTGTGCACGCACGCTCGCACGGAGGACCTGCGCGCGTGCCTGGAGAGCCTGCTCGCGATCCGCGCAGGCGGCGACTTCGAGCTGCTCGTCGTCGACAACGCACCACCGGACCTGCGCACGCGGGCGTTGGTCGAGGCGCTCACCGACGTCCGCTACGTGGACGAGCGCGCGCGCGGTCTCGACTTCGCACGCAACCGTGCGCTGCGAGAGGCGCGCGGCAGCTACGTCGCGTTTCTCGACGACGACACGGTCGCCGACCGCGGCTGGCTCGACGGGCTCCGTTCGGCGCTCGCGGACCAGCCGGATGCGGCCGTCGTCACCGGCCTCGTTCTGTCGCGCGAGCTCGAGACGGTCGCGCAGATCCTCTTCGAGCGTCGCGGCGGCTTCCGCCGCGGCTTCGGCGCGCGTCGCTTCGGGGGCGCTCGCTATCCCGACACGCCGCTCTTCCCGCTCGGCGCCGGCATGTTCGGCGCCGGCGCGAACATGGTGGTGCGCAAGGACGTCGTGCTCGCGCTCGGTGGGTTCGACGAGGCGCTCGACACCGGGCCGGCGCTTCCCGGCGGCGGCGACCTCGACCTGTTCTACCGCGTCCTGCGCGCGGGTCATCCGCTCGCCTACGAGCCGCGCATGCTCGTGTTCCACACGCACCGGCGCAGCTATCGGAGCATGTTGCGCCAGTACCGAAGCTGGGGCGTCGGCCTCGCGGCGTACCTCGAGAAGACGGTCGCTGCCGACCCGGCTCAAGGGGAGCTCGCCCGGCGGCTTCGCCGCTGGTGGCTCGGGTACCAGCTCCGGGAGCTCGTTCGCGGTCTGCGCCGGCAGGGCGGTGCGCTGCCCGACCAGGTCTTCGCCGAGCTCGCCGGGCTGTCGACCGCTGCCGGCTCGTACGAGCGATCACGTCGGCGCAGCGAGCGGATTCGCAGGGCGGCAGCGTGAGCGGCTACGTCCCGCTCGACGTGGTCGAGGTCGACCTGCAGCACGGCCTCGACCCACTCCTCGAGCGCGCGGACGGCGATCGCGACGTGTACGCGGTGCTCTGGTGGAGCGACATGCCGCTCGGAGCGAGGGAGCTGACGCGCGCACAGCTCCGCAGTCGTGCGAGTACGGCAAGCCTGGTCGCGGAGGCGATCGCGCCGGCGGTCGCGGATCGGGTCGTCGGGCCTGGTCTCTTCGCCCCGCAGGCACCCGGGGATCCGGTCGGCTCGCTCGACGCGCACGACCTCCAACGGATCGTCGCGCTCCGCCGTCCGCTCGCCGCGCTCTCACGGGCCGCCGACGCCTCCGCGATCGGTGCCGCCGACGTCTCGGTCGTCGTCGCGACGCGCAATCGCCCCCAGACGCTCGCGCGGCTGCTCGACTCGCTCGAGCTCCTGCCCACAGCCCCTAAGGAAGTGATCGTCGTCGACAACGCGCCGGACGAGCGCACCCGGGAGGTGGTCGAAGGGTCGGGCTCGGCAACCTACGTGGCGGAGCCGTGCCCAGGCCTGAGCGCCGCCCGCAACGCGGGCATCCGCCGCGCGCGCGGATCGATCCTCGCGTTCACCGACGACGACGCTGTCGTCGACGCTCGCTGGGTCGACGGGCTCTGCGCCGGCTTCGAGTCGCCGGACGTCGTGGCGGTGACCGGGCTCGTGCTGCCCGCGCGCCTCGACACCTCCGTGCAGGTGCTGTTCGAGCGCGGGCTCGGCTGGTTCGCACACGGGTTTCGCCGCCGGATCTTCGACGCCGACTTCGTTACGCGGACGCGCTCGAGCGGGGTTCCCGTCTGGGCGATCGGCGCCGGCGTCAACCTCGCGGTGCGGCGAGAGGCATTCGAACGCGTCGGCCTGTTCGACGAACGGCTCGGCGCGGGCGCGTCGGGATGCAGCGAGGACTCCGAGCTCCTGTACCGCATCCTGGTCGACGGGGGCGAATGCCGGTACCGGCCGGACGCAGTCGTACGTCACGACCACCGAGCCACGATGGGCGAGCTCGAGCGTCAGGTCCAGGACTACGTTCGCGGCCACGTCTCGGCGCTGTTCGTCCAGTTCTCCTACGACCGCGGGCTCGGCAACGTTCGGCGAGCGTTCGTGACGATCCCGTCGAGCTACCTGCGCCGCCTCCCCGTTCGACCGCCGGTCGACGACCGCCTTCGCGCAACCTTGGCCGCCGAGGTTCGCGGCTACGCGCGCGGTCTCTCGTTCGCCCCGTGGGCGTTCCGCCGCCGCACGATCGGCAAGGCGCCGCTCTCGGAGTTCCTGCGTCGGAACCCCTACCCCGAGCCGCACACGGAAGGGCTCTTCTACCGCGAGAAGATGCGGGCGATCCACCGGGTCGCGCCCGACCGGCAAGTGGACGACGTGCTCGAGGTCGGCGGCGGGACGAGCGGCCTGACAGCGCTCCTCTATCCGGGAGCAAACGTCGTCAACCTCGACGCCGACGCCTCGGCGGGAGCATCACTTGTGAACCGCAGGCCGAGAACGACCTTCGTCGTCGGCGACGCGACTCGACTCCCGTACCCCGATACGAGCTTCGACGCGGTGACGATGTTCGACCTCTTGGAGCACGTCCCGGACGACCGCCGAGCTCTCGCCGAGGTTCGCCGCGTGCTGCGGCCGGGCGGCTTCCTGCTCATCAGCACCCCGAACGAACGCTGGCGCTTCCCGTACCACGGGCCCCTTCGGCCGATCTGCCCGAGCGAGGAGGAGATGTTCGCGCGCTGGGGCCACGTTCGGCGCGGGTACTCGGTCGGCGACCTGACGCGCCTGATCGGAGTCGAGCCGACAGCGACCGCGACGTTCATCAGTCCGATCACGTCGATCGCCCACGACATCGGCTTCTCGCGGCTCCCGCGCCGGGCACGACGCGTCCTGGGTGCGCTCGCCGCGCCGGTTGCGTGGGCGGGCTATCTCGTGCATCGGCCGAACAGCCGGGGGACGGAGACGGCGTCCTGCTGGCGGCCGGTTTAGCAATCGCCCGCCCGACGCACGACCGATAGGTCGGGATCAGGTTCGACATCCACCACGCGCGCGTGCTCGGCACGTTCGCGCTGTTCGCGGTCGTGGCGCTGGCCGTCGCGAGCGGGGCGGCCGCGTTCACGCGCACGACGCTGCTCATCGCGGTCCTGTCGATCGCGTGGCTCGTGTGGGTCTTGCCGCCTGCCGTCACCCTGACCGCGGCAGTCGTCCTGAGCCCGCTCGCGTCGAACTGGCTCCAGCTCGGCATCCCCGGCAAGCTCTCGCCCGATCGGTTGCTGCTGATCGGCGGGCTCGGCGTGATGCTCGTTCGCGGTCCCGGTGCCCGCGGGCTGCCGGATCTGAAGGTGAGGCCGACGCACGCGGTCCTCGCCGTCCTGCTCGTCTACGCGTTCGTCTCGGCGGCCGCGGCCGGGACGCTGTCCCAGTCGGCCGGCTTCTTTCGGCTCTTCGACGCGTTCGGCGTCCTGCCGTTCCTCGTCTTCTTCGTGGCGCCGTCCGTCTTCGCCTCCGCGCGCAACCGCGCCGTCCTGCTGGCAGGCCTCGTCGGGCTCGGTGCCTACCTCGGCCTGACGGCGCTGTTCGAGGCGACCAACCTGAACGCGCTCGTCTTCCCCCGCTTCATCACTGCATTCACCGCCGGCGACTCGAGCGGCCGCGCGTACGGCATCTTCCTCGAGCCCGTCTCGAACGGCGCCGGGCTCTTCGACTGCGGTGTGGCCGCGGCGGTCGCGCTCGTCTCGTGGCGGCATCCGTGGGCGCGCACGTTCGCCGCCGTGACGGCGATGCTCTGTGCCGCCGGGACGTTCTTCACGCTCGAGCGGTCGGTGTGGCTCGGCGCGGCGGCCGCTGTGATCGTGACGATCGTGGTCACCGCGGTCGGCGCGCGGCGCGCTGCGCCGGGGATCGCGGCGACCGCGGGGCTCGTGGCGACGGCCGCGATCGTCGCGGGAGTCGCGCTGTGGTTCGCTCCCGGGCTCGCGCACGAGGCGACGCAGCGCGCCAACGACCAGGGCACCGTCTACGACCGCCGGAACCTCGCCACCGCCGCCGAGAACATGATCGAGGCCCGCCCGCTGTTCGGCTTCGGCTGGAGCACCTTCGAGCAGAAGAGCCTCGACTACTTCCAGCAGAGCCCCGACTATCCGCTGAACCCGAACCTCGCGTTCACGGCGACGAACCACGGCACGTACTCGGTCCACAACGAGTTCCTCGACTACGCCGTCACCCTCGGGTTGGTCGGAACCGCGATCTGGCTGCTCGGCCTGATGCTCGCCGTGGGCGGCGCGTTCCATGCGCGCACGACACCCGACCTCGCACGCTGGCGCTTTGCGCTCCTGCCGATCATCGTCTTCTACCTCGTGATCGAGAATGCGGTACCGCCGGCGCTCTTCCCGAATCTGTTGCTGTGGCTCTGGCTCGGCGTGGTCTGGGCCGGCTACGTGCGCGATCAGTAGACGGCGACGACGCCGAGCTTGCGGGCGCGGCAGTTGTCGAGCACGCGGCGGAGCTCCCGGGCGCGTGCCCGCGACAACGTCTCCGGCCTCGCGACGACGAGCAGGGCGTCGGCGACGTTCGACAACGCGACCGCGTCGCCTGCGCTCAACGCGGGCGGAACGTCGACGAGCACGACGCCGTACCGCTCGCGGAGCTCCGCGAAGAGCGGCTGCAGCTCCGGGCTCCCGGCGAACTCGCCGGGGTCCGACAGCTCTCCTCCGGCCGGAAGCACGTCCATGCCTGCGCCGTTTCGCCCGTTGCCGTTCTCGAGCGAGACCCGCGCCAGCGCGTCGTTGACGCTCGAGCTGCCGCGCACCACGTCGCTCACGCCGACACTCCGTTCGAGGCCGAAATACGGCCCGAGCTTTGGGCGGCGGAGATCGAGATCGATCAGCGCCACGCGCTCGCCACGCCGCGCGAAGGCGACGCCGAGATTCGCCGTGGTCGCCGAAGTGTTCTCGTCGCCGTTCGCGCCGACCACGAGGACGACCTGAGCGTCGCCGTCGGCGTTCGCGACGTCCATGCTCGCCCGAACGAGCCGCAGCGCTTCCGCCGGCCGTCCGTTGGGCCGCTCGAGCATCACCAGCTGGCGGCGGCGGTCGAGGCGCCGCGGCACCGTCGGCACTTCCGCCAGCAGGGGAAGCGCAAGCTCGTCGGCCAGCTCGACGCCGTTGCGAAGGCGTGTGTCGAGGGCGCGGCCGATCAATGCGAGCGCGCAGCCCGCCAGAGCGCCGGCAAGAAGGCCGGCGAAGCCGAAGAGCTCGAGCTTCGACTTGCGGTCGTTCGTCGCTCCGGTCGCCTTGCGCAGGGACTCGAGGCTCGGCTGCTGGCCCGACTGCAACGACGTGAAGCGTTCCTTCGCCGCAGACTGTCGGAGCTGCGCGACCTCGTACGCAGCGCGCGCCGATTCAAGCTGCACCTTCGCATCGGTGGTCGGCAAGGCGGCCACCGCCTTCTGCGCGTCGAGGAGAGTCGCGCGGGCGCGCGCAACGCGGCGGGTCGCGGCGCTGAACGCGGCGAGCGCGTACTGGGAGGCGCTGCTCGAGGTGTTGAGGCCGTTGATGTACTTGGCGAGCTCGTCGGCGGTGACGTTCGCGCGCCGAACCGCGCCCCGGCTGGACGACGCGTTCGCGGCGACCTTGACGATCGGACTGTCCGGGACCGGAGTGGCCGACGCCGTTCCTGCCGCCGCCGAGGCGTCGCCTTTCAGATCGCGCGCAACCGCGCTGCCGACCGCGGTGGCGTCGACCGCGCGGCTGTAGGCGGAGGCGAGCCCGGAAGCGGCATCGGTGACCGCGAACAGGGTCGACGGCTCCCCGGAGGGGACCTGCACGTACATCCGGGTCGTCGCGGTGTACACCGGCTGCCGCGACAGCCCGAGCACGATGCCGATCGCCGTGAGGGCGACGACGGGAAGGACGGCGAGGAACGGATGCCGCCGCACCGCATCCCAGACACTCAACGGCTCGTTCAACTCGTCACCTCGATTCGGCGGTGGGTCAGCTCCCGTGTGAGCAGAAGCAGGAAGCGTGTGTTCGTCGTCACGTAGCGGCGCACGAGCCGTCGCGGCTCCTGTGCGAGTCGGAAGAGCCATTCGAGGCCCAGGCGCTGCACGAGGCGCGGAGCGCGGCGCACCTGTCCCGCGATGACGTCGAGCGAGCCGCCGACGCCCATCGCGAAGCCGACGTCGAGCTCCGGCGCCGCCGCGACCCAGTGCTCCTTGCGCGGCGAGCTCATCGCCACGAAGAGGATGTCCGGGGCCACCGCGCGGATCTCGTCCCGCACGGCGCTCTCCTCGTCCGGGCGGAAGTAGCCGTCGCGTGCGCCCGCGACGTGCAGCCTCGGATGGCGCGCACAGAGCTTTGCGACGGCGCGTGCCAGAACACCGGGCGTCGCACCGAGGAAGAACACGCGATAGCCGTGCTCCTCGGCTGCCTCGACCAGTCGCGCCATCAGGTCGATCCCCGCGACGCGCTCTGGCAGCGGATCGCCGAGCAGGCGCGCCGCCCACACGACGGACTGGCCGTCCGCGGTGACCAGGTCGCAGTCGAAGACGACCCGACGCAGCCCCGCGTCCTCACGGAGCGCGACGAGCTTGGCGGCGTTGACCGAGACCTGGCTCGCGGTGCGCCCCGGCTCCTCGATCAGCTCGCGGCACCGTGCGACGGCCTCGTCGAGGCTCAACCGGTCGATCGGGCATCCGAGGATGTCAGCCCGGTTCGACGGTCTGCGGTGGATGTGGGGTGACGTCGTCGACATTGGCTCGGAGCCACAGCTCGAGTGCTGCAAGGCTGAAGACCTTCAGCTCCTCATCCCGTCCTCCGTTACCACCGACCAGCCGTTTCAACACACCCGGGTCGAACAACCCTCGATCGAGGGCCCGATGCGAGAGCACGAGCCGCTGCAGCGGGCGCGAGTCGTTCTGCAGCAGGAAGCGTGCGACCGGGACGGTGAATCCGCGTTTCGGTGCCGAGGCGACCTCGGCGGGGACGAGATCCGACGTCGCCCGTCGGAGGAGCGCCTTCGGCAAGCGGAGCGACGAGCGCTGGGCGGCGGGCGTCGCGACCGTCCGCTCGACGATCCGATGGTCGAGCAGCGGCATGCGCCCTTCGAGCGACGCGCCCATCAAGACCTTGTCCGAGCGCAGGAGCATGTTGTCCGGCAGGTAGGTCAGGACGTCGCCCAGCAGCATGCGACGCCCCGTATCGAGATGCGCGTACGGCGCGAGCTGTGCGCGCAGCGGTTCGACGAGGGCGGCATCGGTCGCCGTCGGCGCGAGCGTGGGGTGGAGGAGGCTGCGGAGCTCGGCGGCGTCGAAGGTGCGGAACCACGACGCCCAGCGGAGCAGCTGGTCGCGGATGCGGAGCGTCTCCGCGGCCCGGCCGAGCCGGCGGTGCGACGGCCGCGCGCGCAGCGCTGCGACGCCGAGCCGGCAGGCGACCGCCGGGGCGCCGGTCGGCAGGCCGAGCAGCCGTTCGGCGCGGTACTTCGGATAGCCGCCGAAGAGCTCGTCGCCGCCGTCGCCCGACACCACGACCTTGACGTACCGCGCAGCGTGCTCGGCGAGCAAGAAGAGCGGAACCTCCGACGGCTCTGCGATCGGCTCGTCGCGGTACCACGCGAGCCGGGGCAGGGCGCGCAGGAAGTCGTCGGGGCCGACGACGAGCTCGTGATGTTCCGTGCCGTGCCGTCGTGCGACACGGCGGGCGAGCGCCCGCTCGTCGTACAGCGGGTCGTCGTAGCCGACGGTGAACGACGCCAACCCATTGGCGCCCGCTTCTCGGAGCAGCCCGGCGACCACCGCCGAGTCGATGCCTCCGGAGAGCAGGACGCCCACCGGCACGTCGCTCATGAGGCGCCGTCGCGCTGCGTCGAGGAGCAGCTCGCGGAGCTCGTCCGGCCCGATCGGCTCGGCGTCGTCGGCCGGCGTCCAATACGCCCATCGCCGCACGCGCTCGCCGTCGTAGCTCAGCGCCCGGCCGGGCGAGAGCTTGTCGATGCCTTCGACGAGGGTATGGGGCGCGTTCGTGTACCGCTGGAAGAGAAACTCCGCAACGCGGTCGCGGTCGAGCGCGGGTCGCCGGCCGGTGACGAGCGCCACCGATCTGAGGTCCGATCCGAAGGCGAGCCCGGCGTCGGTCTCGGCGACGTACAGCGGCTTCTTGCCCATGCGGTCACGCGCGAGCAGCAGCCGCCCGGCGCGCTCGTCCCAGATCGCGAACGCGAACATCCCGTTCAGGTGCTCCGGGAGGCGGTCGCCCCATTCCTCGTACCCGTGCACGAGCGCCTCGGTGTCG
>DASXDB010000293.1:0-1539 GCA_036490895.1 Gaiellaceae bacterium | reverse complement strand
AGCAGCCTGGGCGTCTCGATCGCGTAGCCGCACACGGCCACGGCGGACGCGCGCTGGAACCGCTCGGCGCCGTCGCGGATGTACATCACCCCGCTCGCGCGGCCGCCGGCATCGTCGATCTCGACCCGGGTGACGAAGGAGTCCGCCCTGATCTCGCACCCGTGCTCGATCGCGTCCGGAAGGTGCGTGACGAGCGGTGAGGCCTTGGCGTTCACCTTGCAGCCCTCGAGACAGAAGCCACGGTAGATGCAGTGCGGCCGGTTCCCGAACCTCCCGTTCGTGATCGCGACCGGGCCCATGTGCATCTCGATCCCTCGCCTGCGCGCGCCCTCCCACGCGACGAGCGCGGATCCCGCGACCGGGTGCGGCTTGTGGGGATACGGGTGGGGATCGCCCCACGGCCAGTATTCACCGGCGACGGGCAACTCGCTCTCGACGCGCTCGAACGACGGCTTCAGCTCCTCGTAGCAGATCGGCCAGTCGACCGCGACGCCGTCGCGCGACCGCACCTCGAAGTCGGACGGATGCAGTCTCGGCACATACCCGGCGAAGTGCGTCATCGAGCCGCCGACGCCGACGCCCGAGTTGTTCTTCCCGAGCTCGATCGGGTCGTCGCCGGAGATGATCCGGTTGTCGGTCCAGTACAAGCCCGCTTGCCCGGCGCCCTTCTCGTCGCTCACCCAGTCGCGGTCCGGGTCCCAGAACCGGCCTTTCTCGAGGACGACGACCTTCCAGCCGCGGCGCGCAAGTCGCTGGGCGAGGACGCTGCCGCCGGCGCCCGCGCCGACCACCGCGAGATCGACGACGTCGTCGTCGCGATACCGAGCCATCCGATCGAGGTTCTGCAGGCCGCGCTTGTGGGGATGGAGCAGAAGGGCCGAATCGTTCTCGGCCGGGAGCCTGCTCAATCGAGTCCCCACTTCTTCGCATCGCGCACCGGGTCGTAGTGCACGGACTCCTTCCCTTCCCACGGCTCGCGCTCGCCGAGATGCGGCGAACCGAACGTGCCGTATCCGCGCGGGTACGCCGGGCCGCCGAAGCCGATCTCGTTCCATGCCCACGGATGCGAGTAGAACGCCTGCACCACGTAGCGCATGACCACGCCCCACGCCCGTTCGACGTTGAGCTCGCGCCAGACACCCTCGCGCAGCTCGGCCTTCGAGAACCGGTGGACGATCTCGACGCGATCGTCCTCGGACGTCTCCGCGAACCGTCCGCCGGCAGCTTCGTCGAGGCCGCGGGCGACGATCCGCCAGACCTCGCCGTCGGTGGGCAGGTCGTCGTGCTGCCAACCGTCGCCGACTCCGCCCTCGAGCTTCTCGTCGACGTACGAGAGAACCGGGATTCGCGGTTCCTCGTCCTGCGCCGTGACGATGTCGCAGAACGCCTTCAGCGTCCGCGCCTCGGCGGAGTCGAAGAAGCGAATCGGCGGAACGTTCTCGACGCGGTCCAGGACCACGCGCCGCGTGACCTCGTCCCAGTGGTCGACCTGCGTGAGCACGTCGTAGTGCGGATAGCGGCCGACCATCTGCGGCGTCG
>DASXDB010000292.1:0-13594 GCA_036490895.1 Gaiellaceae bacterium | reverse complement strand
CGTGCGCCTCGGGACGCTGCCTGGCTCGTACCGTCCGCCGGCTGCACGAGCGGCGCTGGCGCGACAAGCTCGGCCTCTTCTTCGTCGAGGGCGAGGACGCGGTCGAAGCTGCCACCGCGCAGCCCGTCGACCTGCTGCGCGCTGACGAGGACGTCGAGGCGAAGCTGCTCGCGGACGTCGCGAGCGCGCCGCATCCACCGCGCATCGTCGGCATCTACCGGCGCGAGGACCTGCCGCGGTGGGAGGAGCGCGACGTGACGCTCGCGCTCTGGCGTCTCGCCGATCCCGGCAACGTCGGCACGCTGATCCGAACCGCCGACGCCTTCGGCGCCGCGGTCGTCCTCTCGGACGGCTGCGCCGACCCGACCTCGCCCAAGGCCCTGCGCGCGAGCGCCGGCTCGATCTGGCGCGTCCCGCTCGGCGCGTGGGATGCAAGTACCAGTCTGTTAGAAGGGACTACGCGCGTCGCGCTCGTGGCCCACGGCGGGGTCGACCTGGCGGAGGTGGTCCTGCCCGGCCGCGTCGCGTTCCTGCTCGGCGCCGAGCGCGACGGGCTCGACTCCTCGGTCGTGCGCGACGTCGAGGCGACGATCGCGATCCAGGGAGCGGAGTCGCTCAACGTGGCCGCGAGCGGTGCGATCGCCCTGTACGAGCGCGCGCGCCGGAGTTAGGTAACAGCCCGTTACTTGGTCATGCGGGTCCAGGAGCGCCCCGGGCCGGGCGGCTCCGCCCGTGGCCACAGGATCACCGTGCGCGCAGCCGCGTCTCGCACGAGCGCCGAGTCGAGCTCGACGCGCGTCAGCGCGATGTCCTCCGCCGGCCACTCGACGACGAACGCGAGCGGGCCTTCGGGCGGGAGCGGCCACGCCCAGAACCGGAAGTCCCAGCTCGTGCCGCCACCGCCTCCGCCCCGCTGCATCAGGACGATGTCAGGCGCGGGCTGGCCCTCGGGATCGCCCCACGGCGGTCGTTGGTCGAACACCGTCGCCTTGCGTCCGTCCGCGAACGCGATGCCGAACCGAAGCGCCTCGTCGAAGCCGCGCCGGCGGCCGGGGTGCCACAGCATCATCGGGTCGTGCCCGTTCTCCTCCGGCAGAGCCCGCCGGGCGAGCCCGAGCGTGAAGTCGAAGCCGTGCACGTACGCGCGGCCGAGGTGGACGAACAGCGCGAGCTCGTCGGTTCGCGTCAGCACCAGGTCGAGCGGGAACGAGGCGGGCAGCTCGTTGTCCGGCGGCCCGACCCATTCCGGAGTCGGTGCCGTTGCGTGCGGCGGCTCGGGTGGTGGTGGGGGAGGCTCGAAGAAGCTCATCCTCGGCGGCAGATCCAAACAGAGTCCTCGCCGCCGCGCCACGGCGAGCGGTCGAACCAGCCGTAGAGCGCGTCGACCGCGAAGCCCTCCTCGGCGAGGAGCGTTCGCCATTCCGGAACAGACAGCCAGGCGAGCGACATCTCCGACTCGGCGTCGATGCTCCGCAGCCGCAGGACGAGCGTGCGCGTCCGCTCGTTCCAGTCGGCGCGCTCCCAGATGCCGGGCTCGCGCTCGAGGAACCGCCCATGCGTGTCGGCGATGTCCTCCGCGGACGGTGTGAAGACGTCGAAGACGAACCGGCCGTGTCCCGGGGACAGTCCCCGGCACACGGCCCGAAGCGCCAGGCGCCGGTCGGCGTCCGACTCCAGGTGCAGCAGCGAGCGGAATGGACAGATCACGAGCGGGAACCTCTCCTCGACCGGCGGATCGCGCATGTCGCCGTGACGCAGATCGAGCTCGACGCCCGCCAGCTCGGCCCGCTCGCGCGCCACGTCCAGCATCCCGGCCGAGAGGTCGACCCCGACGACGCGGACGCCGGCCGCGGCGATCGGCACCGCGATCCGGCCCGTGCCGACTCCGAGCTCGAGCACCGGTCCGCCGGAGCGGACCGCCTCGTCCACATAGAACGGCACGTCCTCGACGACGCTCCGCGACCACGGGTCGTAGAGCCGCGCGATCTTGTCGTACGCGCTCACGCCGCTATCCTTCACCACCGATGTCCGCGCTGACCACGCAGCGGTTTACCCGGCCCCGGTGCGCAACCGGGGACGCTGCCTAGCGCGTTCCTCCGGCCGCACCGGGGCCTGACCCGAAGCCCCGACGAAGCGAAGGAGGACACTTGGATAGTCTCGCCGCGGTGGACTGGGCCGCGTACGAACACGAGGCGCTGACTGCGATCGCCGACGGCGCGCTCGAGGACGCACGTGTCCGCTACCTGGGCCGGCGCTCGGAGCTCGCGCAGGCGCTGCGCGGCGTCCGCGACCGCGAGAGCGGCATGCTCCTGAACGGGATCCGAGCGCGCCTCGAGGACGCCGTCACGCAGCGCGAGCAGGAGCTGGTGCTCGCCGCCCGGCGGGCGGCCGCCGACAGCGGCGTCGACGTGACGATCCCGGGCACGCCGGTGACTCGCGGCCGGCTGCATCTGTTGACGCAGATCCGCCGCGAGATCGAGGACATCTTCCTCGGCATGGGCTACGAGGTGTGGGACGGCCCCGAGGTCGTGACCGTCTGGGAGAACTTCGACGCGCTCAACACCGACCTCGGCCATCCGTCGCGCTCGAGCCTCGATACGTTCTACCTCGACGACAACACCCTCCTGCGCACGCAGACCTCCCCTGACCAGATCAAGGCGATGCTGACGCGCACGCCGCCGATCTACATGGTGTCCCCGGGCCGCGTCTATCGCCGCGACACGCCGGACGCGACGCATTCGCCGACGTTCCAGCAGGTCGAGTGCCTCGCCGTCGACCGCGGCATCACGCTCGCCGACCTGCGCGGCACCGTGCAGCAGTACTTCCGTCAGCTGTTCGGTCCGGATCGCGACGTCCGCATGCGGACGAGCTTCTTTCCGTTCACCGAGCCGTCGGTCGAATTCGACGTCACCTGTTTCCTCTGCGACGGCCGCGGCTGCGCAGTGTGCAAGCACTCCGGCTGGATCGAGATGGGCGGCGCCGGCTGGGTCGACCCCGACGTGTTCCGCACCGTCGACCTCGACCCCGACGAGTGGCAGGGGTTCGCGTTCGGATTCGGGATCGAGCGCATCGCGATGCTGCGGCACGGCCTGCCCGACCTGCGCGCGTTCTGGGAGAACGACATCCGGATCCTGGGGCAGTTCTGATGAAAGTCCCCGTCTCCTGGCTGCGCGATTACGTCCAGCTCACGCTGCCCGTCGCCGAGCTTGCCCGCAGGCTCGTCTTCACGAGCTGCGAGGTCGACCGCATCGTGCGGCGCGGCGTCGACGACGTCGACGGCAACTACGACCACTTCGTCGTCGGCAAGGTGCTCGAGGCCGAGAAGCACCCGAACGCGGACAAGCTCCAGCTGACGAAGGTCGACGTCGGCGACGGGGAGCCGCGCTCGATCGTCTGCGGCGCGTGGAACTTCGGTGCGGGCGCGACGGTGGCGGTCGTCACGCCGGGCGCGGTCATGCCGGACGACCTCAAGATCGAGAAGCGCAAGCTGCGAGGCGAGGTGTCGGACGGGATGATCCTGTCCGAGCGCGAGCTCGAGCTCGGCACCGACCACGGCGGGATCATGCTGCTCGGCGACGAGCTCGCCGCCGGAACGCCGCTTGCCGACGTGCTGCCGCTCGGCGACGACGTCCTCGAGATCGAGACGCTGTACAACCGGCCCGACCTGACGTCGATCCACGGGATCGCGCGCGAGGTCGCCGCGCTGACTGGCGCCGAGCTCGCACCGGTCCCCGGCACCGATCCGGCGCGCGACGGCGACGAGCCGTTCTCCCTGCAGGTCGACGACCTCGACGCCTGCCCGCGCTTCATCGCCCGCGTGTTCCGAGACGTCACCATCGGGGAGTCGCCTGCGTGGCTGAAGGCGCGGCTGATGGGGGCTGGCATGCGGCCGATCTCGAACGTGGTCGACATCACGAACTACGTGATGCTCGCGCTCGGCAGCCCGCTGCACGCGTACGACGGCGACACCCTGCGCGGCGGGATCATCGTGCGGCGCGCGCAGCCGAAGGAAGCGCTCGTCACGCTCGACGGCACCTCGCGCGAGCTCGATGCGGCCGACCTCGTGATCGCCGACCACGAGCGCCCGATCGGCCTTGCCGGCGTGATGGGCGGCGAGAACACCGAGGTGTCCGCGAGCACGACCTCGGTCGTGCTCGAGACGGCCAACTTCGAGCCGCTGACGGTGATCCGAAGCGGCGAGCGGCACCGCATGCGGTCCGAGGCGCAGACGCGCTGGGAGAAGGGCGTCGATCCCGAGGCTGCAGCGCTCGCCGCCACCTACGCATCGCAGCTCCTCACCGAGCTCGCGGGTGCGCGCTGGACGGGCGAGACCGAGCTGCGCGCCGCGCCGGCGCCGCCGACCGTCATCGCGTACCGCGCGCAGTACGCGAGCGACGCCGTCGGCCTCGAGATCGCAGAGGACGAGCAGCGCGAGCGGCTCGGCCGCCTCGGCTTCGAGGTGGGGAGCGACTGGACGGTTCGCGTGCCGACCTGGCGCGCACGCGACGTGCGGCGAGACATCGACGTCGTGGAGGAGGTCGGCCGGTTCCGCCTGGAGGACGTTCCCGCGACGCTCCCGAGACGGCAGGCGATGTACGGCCGGCTGACGCACGAGCAGCGGTTGCGCCGGCTCGTCGCCGACGTGCTCGTCGGCGCCGGGATGTACGAGGCGTACACCTACTCGCTGCAGCACGGCGACCCCGACCCGAACGCGCTCGAGCTGCCCGAGCCGCTCTCCTCGCAGCAGCGTGTGCTCCGCACGAACCTCACAATCGGGCTGCTCGGCGCCGCGCAGCACAACCTCGACATGGGGAACGGCGACGTCGCGCTCTTCGAGATCGCGCACGTGTACCTGCCGCCAGGGCCCGTGCCCGAAGAGCGCTGGCATCTCGGCGGCATCGTGCAGGGCGACTTCTTCCGTGCGCGCGGCCTGGTGGAGGCGGTCTTCGCCGCGCTGAACATCGAGCCGACGTTCGCGCGCGCCAACCTGGCGCCCGAACTGGCCGTCGCGGCGACCGTCCAGTCCGGCTGGGTCGCGACGTATGCGCCGGGGGTCGGGCCGGACGGCGAGTGGAGCGCGTTCGAGCTCGACCTCGCTGAGCTGTTCGCGCTCGTGCCGGAACTCGTCACCTACCGCGACGTCATCAGCTATCCGCCCGTTCGCCAGGACCTTGCGTTCGTCGTCGACGAGGCGGTTCCCGCGGGTGATCTGATCGCGGCGGCGCGCGAAGCCGCGGGCGACGAGCTGCGCGAGGCACGGTTCCTCTCGGACTACCGCGGCGACCAGATTCCCGCGGGCAAGAAGTCGGTGGCGTTCTCGGTCGCGTTCCAGTCGGCCGAGCGGACGCTCTCGGACGACGACGCGGCCCGTCTCCGGGCCGCGATCGTCTCCGAGTTGCAGTCGCGCTTCGGCGCGGAGTTGCGCGCCTAGAGGCCCTCACACAATGAAGCTTGAGTCGCTCGGCCGCGCTTGGCGGCACGCTGCCGCGTCCTCGGGTGTGCCCGTAGCCACCGCTACGGGCACACCCTGCGTCCTTGCATCGCACTCGCCAATCACGCCCGATCAACGAAGCCTCATTATGTGAGAGCCTCTTAGCGCTTCACGAGCGAGCGCGAGACGAACCGGCTCGACGCGCGCGACTTGTCGATCGCCCGCAGGGTCACGACGAAGCGGCCCTTGGTGCGGAACCGCGGCGCCGGGATCCAGCTCCGGGTCGCAACGACACACCGGTTCGGCGTCACCGTGAAGCGGCGGACGTACGCGAGGGCACCGGCCTTCGCGTCACGTTCGACGACCGTGACGCCCTTCGCCGCGTCGTCACAGACGCGGAAGCGCGCGTAGACGCGCTTGCCGAGGCGCTTGAGCGACAGGAACGCGATCGTCGGGGCCTTGTTGCCCGCCACGTGAATCACGGGCAGCGGCTCCACGACGTCGCTCGGCGTCGAGCGGCGCGTGGTCGCCCCGTTGGCGTTGCGCGCAGTGACGTCGACGCGCAGGGTGCCGGACACGTCCGCGAAGCGGACGCCGTACGTCTTCCCGGTCGCGCCGGGGATCTCGACGCACGAGCCGCCGAAGCGGTCGCACTGGACCCACTGGTAGCGGAACGAGGTGGGAGCGTTGCTCCAGGTGCCGTTCTGCGCCGTCAGCGCACTGCCGACGACCGCATCGCCCGTGATCGACGGCCGGACGGTGTTGACCGGCACGCCGGTCGAGGCGACGACCGACGTCATGTCCGAGTGGACGGTCGACTGACCGTCGGCATTCATCGCCGTCACGTCGGCGCGGAGCCGGAACCCGCCGTCCGCGTTCCGGACGACGTACGACTGCCCCACCGCATTCGCGATGTCGGTACACGACGTCGAGGACGAGCAGCGCTGCCACTGGTACGTGTAGCTCGTGGGGCTGTTCGACCAGGTTCCGTTCGAGACGCTCAGGGTGCTGCCGACCTTCGCCGTGCCGGTGATGGCCGGCTGGGTCGTATTGGCCGGGGCTGCGGCAGACGCAATCGTCGCGAGGCTGAGCCCCGCCACGAGCATCGTGAGCAGCGCCGGAAGAAGACGTTTCCTCATGTCCTGCTCCTTCCATTGCGCGGGTACTCACACCTCGTCCCCGGTCGCAACGGACGCCAATGCAACTCGCAAAGGTGTTTTGCGAGACGCTTACGCGGCGCTAACCCGCTCGTCGTGCGGGTCTAGTCAAACCTGCGTGTTCCCCACCTGCCGCATGGATGTCGGCCTGGCGGTCGAGCTCCGAGTTCAGCTCGGCGCCGAAGAGGATCGCCCACCCGGTGTAGTTCAACCAGAGAAGCAGCACGATGCCGCCGGCGAGCGCGCCGTACGTCTTCGAGTACGAGTTCGAGAATGCGGTGTAGAGGGCGAAGAGCCCGCTGAGCGCGAGCCAGGCGAGCCCGCCCACCACGGATCCCGGCGTCACCCACTGCCACCTCCGCTGGTCGATGTTCGGGGCGAGGTAGTAGACGAGCGCGAAGAAGAGAAGGACGGCGGCGAAGGCGATCGGCCAGCGCGCGATGCCCCACGTCCAGTTGAAGGCGCCGCCCAGGTTGGCCTTGCGCGCGATCGCGTCGCCGAGCGTCCCGCCGAGGACGACGAGGAGCAGCATCCCCGCGGTCGCGATCCCCGTCGCGGCGACCAGTACGATCGCGATGAAACGCAGCTTCCAGAATGGGCGCGTCTCGGCGCGTTCGTACGCGCGGTTGACCGCCTTGACGATCGAGCCCATCGCGCCGGAGGCCGCCCACACCGCGCCGAGGATGCCGACGAGGAACGCGACGATCGACCCGTTGCCGCCCGAGTCGCGCTTGAACGACCCGATGAGGTCCGTGACCGCCTTCGGCGCGACCGGAGCGAGGAAGCTCTGCAGTGCGTCGTACGCGCCGACCAGGTCGAGCAGCCCGACGAGTGCGACGACCGCGGGAAAGAAGGCGAGCAGCGCGCTGTATGCGACCTGCTGCGACAGGCCCATGCAGTCGTCGGCGAGGAACCGCTTGAACGTGCGCTTGATCACCGTGCGCCACTCGGCGCGGGTGAGACGCTGCGGCGTGTCCGGCGCGTGCCCGGCGCGGCTCAATCGCGTTTGAACAGCGAGAGCTTCCCGACGCGGAGCCGCTCGTTGCCGTCGCGGCCGCGCCGGGCGAAGTAGCGGGCGGTCGCCCCGATTCCGCCGGCGAAGACGAAGCCCGCGCCGGCCGCTGCGCCCGCGACGAGCGGCAGCTTCGATTTCAGCTTGCCGCCGATCGCCGCCGCCTGACGCAGCTCGTCGAGCGCCGTGGCGAGGCGCTCGCGCTCGGCGTCGATGTCCTTCCGCACCTGCTCGGCGTTGCGTGTCATCAGCTCTTGATCGCCGCCGTGGTGAGCTTTGCCTCCCGGATCGCCTGCTCGGGAACCGGCGGCGACCCTTTCTTGAACGCGCCGAGCGCGAGCATGCCGAGCAGGCCGGACAGGAGGAGCAGGCCCGCCGTGACGATCAGCAGCGCCAGCCACCAGGGCAAGAACGTCGCGAGCACTGCGGCGAGCGTCGCGAGCCCGAAGCCGACCATGAAGAGCGCGACCAACGCGGCCGCGGCGCCGAGGCCGATGCCGACGGCGAAGGATGCTGCTTTCTTCTTCAGTTCCAGCGTCGCGAGCTCGAGCTCGAGCTTCGCCATCGAGGTGGCGTGCTCGGCGACGTTGCGGGCTGCCTCAGAGACGGGGATGGGAATGACCTCTCCAGTCGATCGTCTTGGCCAGGAGGTAGCCGGCGGCGAACGCGGCCCCGACGACGAGCCACGGACTCGGTCGGCCGCGGCGTGTGGCCCTCGGGCGCTCGACCTGCGGACCGGACGGAGCGTGGCGCTCTCCCTCGGCGGGCGCGATCGCACGGGCTCCCTTCGTGCGGGCCTTGATCAGGCTCGGCTTCAGCTTGCGGATGAACTCCGGATCGTCGGCGAGGGCGTTGCCGACCTTGCCCCTGATGCCGCCCGCCGAACGTGCGTCGCGCACGAACGTCGCGACTCTGTCCGCGGCAGCGTCGACTGCCTGGTCTGCCTTCGTCATCGTTTCGTCGGCGGCTCTTCGCCGGTCGCGACGTGCCAGATCTTCGCCGCGAGCCGACGCGTCACCATCGTCGACGCCGCACCCAGTCCGGCATACAGGCCGGTCCACATCGCCTTGCGCAGCATGTGTCGAATCTTTCGCCGCGAGCCGGTTGCCGCAAACCTCCGGGCGTCAGTCGCCGGGGAGCAGGTCGGCCCATGGGTGGGCCGCCTCGAGCTGGGCCGAGAGGCGGAACAGCATCGCCTCGCCGGCGGGCGGGCCGATCAGCTGGATCCCGACCGGCAATCCGTCGGCGACCCCGAACGGGACGCTCGCCGCCGGCTGCCCGGTCACGTTCACGAGCGGCGTGAACGGCGTCATGCGACCGCCGCGCTCGAACTGCTCCCACGGATCCTCCGGCTCGAAGATCCACCCGATCGGAACGGGCAGCTTCGCGAGCGTGGGGGTGAGCACGACGTCGACGTCGTTCCAGAAGGCGACGACGCGCCGGGCGAGCATGAGCAGCGCCGCGGCCGACTTCGAGTAGTCGACGCTCGATGTCTCGTGGGCCCGCTCGTACAGGGCCCGGTTGATCGGCATCAGGAGCTCGGGGTCGACGTGCGGGTAGAGCGCAGGCGTCAGCTGCCAGATGCGCGCGAACACCCAGAGGAGCGACTCGTCGCGCCACGGCGGCGTCGCCTCGATCACGTCGTGCCCGAGCTCGGTGAGGAGGTCGGCGGCAGCGTGCGCGACGGCGGCGACGCCGGGCTCGACGTCGTAGGGCATCGGCGGCTCCGTCGTGAAGGCGATGCGCAGGCGGCCGGGATCGCGTCCGACCTCCTCGAGGAACGGCCGCTCGGGCGGCGGCGCCCAGTGCGCGTCGCCGGGCTCGTAACCGGCGAGCACGTCGAGGTACGCGGCGGCGTCGCGCACGGTCACCGAGACGCCTGCCTGTTGCGACATCTCGAGGGAGCCGCTGACGTACGGCGCGGGGGAGACGCGGCCGCGCGAGGGCTTCAACCCGAACAACCCGCAGCACGACGCCGGGATGCGGATCGAGCCGCCGCCGTCGGAGCCGTGCGCGAGCGGGATGACCCCGGCCGCAACAGCGGCAGCCGCTCCGCCCGACGACCCGCCCGGCGTGCGCGACGTGTCCCACGGGTTTCGGCAGGCGCCGTTCAGGTCGGACTCGGTCACGCACGTGATTCCGAACTCAGGCGTGTTCGACTTGCCGATGATCGTGAAGCCGGCCGCGCGCATGCGGTGCACGGTCCCGGCATCGTTGTCCGGGACGTAGCCGGCGTAGGTCCGCGACGAGAACGTCGTGCGGATCCCGGCGGTCTCCGTCAGGTCCTTGACGAGCATGGGCACGCCGCGGAACGGGCCGTCGGCCGGCTCGGTGAAGTCGAACGCCTCGGTGACGAGGAAGTTGAGCGTCGGGTTCGTCGCCTCGATGCGCGCGATCGCGTGCTCGGCGAGCTCGCGTGGCGAGACGTGGCCGTCGCGCACCTGCGCGGCGAGCCCGAGGGCGTCGGTCAGCGCCGCCCCGCGAGGCCGAGCCAGGTCGTGATCCGGCGGACGAGCGTCTCGCGGTGCGCCTGCTCGTTCCGATGGACGACGTCGGCTTCGACGCGCTCGCCGAGCGATGCCTTGTCGCCCTCGACCTCGATCGACTCTGCCGGCTCGACGTACTCCCCGAGGTGGTCGAACGCGCTGCGCTCGAGCTTCAGCTGAACGGTGCCGTCGGTGATCGCTCCGACCTGTTCGGCCGGGATGTACTTCGGCTGCGCGAGCATCCCGGTCGCGACCGCCAGCCCGTCGAAGATGTCGGCGTCCGAGTCGCCGGTGACGGCTTCGATCTTGCCGAGGTCGCCGCCGCTCGCGTCGATCACCCGCCAGCCGGGCTCGATCAGGAGCCACGAGACCGGCTCGGCGCTCACAGCGTCCTGCCGTTCTCGAGCCAGACCGGGCCCTGGGTGCCCACGTGGCGCGAGCCCGACACTGCGCGGAGCACCGAGACGCTGCCCTGGATGCGCGCGGCGTCGCAGCGCTCGAGGCAGCGGCGCGCCATCTCCGGCGAGACGCCGTACCCCTGCACGCGTGCGCAGCGGAAGCGGAGCGCTGCACGCGTCCCGTCGCGGCGTGGGTTGCACTGGATGCACAGCACCGACGCCGGCTCGATGAAGTCGGTCGACGTCAGGCTCAGCTCCACGTAGAGATCGCTCCAGTCGGCCGGCAGCCCGGCGATCGCCCGGTCCCACGACGCTGTCAAGGGCGTGATCTCGCGGACCGGAGCAGGTTGCTCGTCGGCTTGGGATCCAGAAAGCGACAGTGCGCCGTTCGGCACATTGCGCAGGAGCCGCGCCAGGTTGTCGGGGCTCGTGGCGCTGCCGTCACGCGCGACCTCGAAGAGAAGCACTGTGGGAGCGGCGCGGTACGCGCCCGCCGGGCCGAGCATCGCCGCTGCACGATCGGTGGTCGCGCGGTCCCTCAGTGCGAGCCGCAAGCGTGCCTGCGTCCACCCGCTCGGAAGCTCGGATCCAATGGCTTTCCACTGCTCCGCGACGCTCACGGGCGGAGCGTACACTCCCGGCACTTTGGCGAAGGTCGAGAGAGAAACCGTCGTCGGCGAGGGGACACTGCGCGAGTTCCTGCACGACATGCTCCTCATCCGGCGGTTCGAGGAGCGGGTCGAAGAGCGGTTCCGCGCAGGTGAGCTGCCCGGGTTCCTGCACGTCGCGATCGGCCAGGAGGCCGTCGCAGTCGGCGTTTGCCGCGCGATGGAGGACGACGACATCTTTGCGTCGACCCACCGTGCTCACGGGCACACGCTTGCGCGGGGCTCGAACCCTCGCCGCGTGATGGCTGAGCTATACGGCAAGGTCGAAGGCGTCTCGCACGGCTACGGCGGGTCGATGCACCTCTACGACCTCGAGCACGGCAACTACGGCGCGAACGCCGTGATCGGCGGCGGGCTCCCCGCGGTCACCGGCGCCGGGCTGGCGTTCAAGATGCGCAACGAGCCGCGCGTAGCGGTCGCGTTCTTCGGCGACGGTGCGACGAACATCGGAACGTTCCACGAGTCGCTCAACCTCGCCCAGCTCTGGCGGACGAAGACCGTCTTCGTCTGCGAGAACAACCACTGGGCCGAGTCGACGCCGGGCTGGCAGCACTCGCCGGTGTGGGACGACATGTCGAAGCGTGCGCTCGCGTTCAACATGCGCTCGATCAAGGTCGACGGCCAGGACGTCGAAGCCGTGTACGCGGCGGCGCGCGAGGCACTCGAATACGCGCGCTCGGGCGAAGGTCCTGTGTTTCTGGACATCCCGACCTACCGCATGCACGGGCACTACATCGGCGACCCGCAGGTGTACCGCTCGAAGGAGGACCGCGAAGCGGCGGCATATCACGATCCGATCCCGCGGCTGCGCGAGCGGCTCGGTCTCTCCGAAGAGGAGTTCGACGCATTCGACGAGGAAGCGCATCGCGTCGTCGAGGACGCGCTCGAGTTTGCGAAGAACGGCACCGATCCGCAGCCCGAAGATGCGCTGAAGAACGTCTATGCCTGAGCTGACCTACCGCGAGGCGGTCCGCGACGGGATCGCGCAGGCGATGCGCGCGGATGACAGCGTCTTCATCATGGGCGAGGACATCGCCGAGATGGGCGGCTCGATGGGCGTGACGCAGGGGCTGCTGGACGAATTCGGCCCCGACCGCGTCCGCAACACGCCGATCTCCGAGATGGCGATCGTCGGCGCGGGCATCGGCGCCGCGATGGCGGGCATGCGCCCGATCGTCGAGATCATGTACGAGGACTTTCTGACGCTCTCGCTCGAGCAGATCGTCAACCAGGCCGCGAAGCACCGGTACATGTCGGGCGGTCAGGTCACTGTGCCGCTGACGATCCGCACGCAGGGCGGTGCCGGCTGGTCGCCGGGCGCGCAGCACGCGCAGCAGCTCGAGGCGTGGCTCGTCCACATCCCCGGGCTCAAGGTCGCGTACCCGTCGACGCCCGAGGACGTGCGCGGACTGCTCTGGACCTCGATCCAGGATGACAACCCCGTCGTGTTCTTCGAGCACCGGCTGCTCTACCCGGTCAAGGGCGAGGTGCCGGAGACGCTCGAGCCGATTCCGTTCGGGAAGGCGCGCGTCGTGCGCGAGGGCACGGAGGTGACGGTGATCGCGATCGGCCCACTCGTCCATCGCGCGCTCGAGGCGGCGAAGCAGGCCGAGGAAGACGGCATCTCCGTGGAGATCGTCGACCCGCGCACGCTGCAGCCGCTCGACGAGGAGACGCTCGTCGCCTCGGTGAAGAAGACGAACCGCGCCGTCGTCGCGCACGAGGCGGTGACGCGGATGGGGTTCGGAGCCGAGGTGACCGCGGTGCTCCAGCACCAGGCGTTCGACTACCTCGACGCGCCGATCGAGCGGGTCGGCGCGAAGTTCACGCCGCTGGCGTTCGCTCCCGTGATGGAGCAGTTTGTCGTGCCGAACGCGGGGGACGTGCTCGACGCAATCAAGCGCACGGTCGGGAAGTAGCGATGTCCGCAGTGACGTTGCGCGCTTCCTGGGTCGCGGGCCAGAAACCCCGCGGGCGTTACTGGGGGCATCGCTAGTGGCGTCCGAGGTGAAGCTCCCCCGGCTCGGCCAGGGGATGGAGTCCGGCACCGTCACCAAGTGGCTGAAGAGCGAGGGCGATGCCGTCGCGAAGGGCGAGCCGCTCTACGAGATCGACACGGACAAGGTGACGCAGGAGGTCGAGTCGGACTTCGCCGGCGTGCTGCTGAAGATCGCGCTCCGCGAGGGCGAGGCTCCCGTGGGGCAGACGATCGCGTACATCGGTGAGGCGGGCGAGGAAGTTGCTGCGCCGGAGCCAGAGGCTGCTCCGCAGCCCGAAAAGGTGTCAGACACCAAAGTGTCTGACACCCCTGCCGCCGCGCCGCCCGCACCGGTCACGAGTAACGGGCGGATCAAGGCTTCACCGCTCGCGAGACGCCTTGCACGCGAGCGCGGCATCGACATTGCCACGCTGCAAGGAACCGGACCGGAAGGCCGCATCGTG
>DASXDB010000291.1:0-9055 GCA_036490895.1 Gaiellaceae bacterium | reverse complement strand
ACGGTCGCGGTCGACAGCGCCGCACCGGCGGCCGGCCTCGCGGAGACGCTCGCGCGCCGGGGGCTGAAGGCGACGATTCTCGTCGAGCTCGACGTCGGGCTGCACCGCACCGGCCAGACGACGGCTGCAGGAGCTCTCGCCGTCGCGCAGGAGCTTTCGCGGCTACCGGCGGTCGAGGTGGCCGGGATCAGCTGCTACCCGGGGCACCTGCGGCCGGAGGATCCACAGCTCCACTCGCGGCTCGGCGACGTCGACGCGCTCCTGCGCGAGACGCGGGACGCGTTCCTGGCCGCAGGCCTCCGCTGTGATCGCATCTCCGGCGGCTCGACGCCGACCCGCTTCTTCACCCACGAGACCTGTGTCACGGAGCTGCGCTCCGGGACGTACGCGCTCCTCGACCGAAACGACGGTCCCGACGAGCGGTGTGCTCTCTGGGTCGAGGTGACGGTGATCTCCGACGCGGTGCCCGATCAGGTGGTCGTCGACGCCGGTTCAAAGACGTTCACCGAGGACGACCATCCCGACGGTGGCCACGGCTCCGTGCTCGGTCGGCCGGGCGCCGACTTCGCGCACATCAACGAGGAGCACGGCTACCTCGACGTGCGGGCGCTCGCCGAGCGGCCTGCAGTCGGTGACCACCTGCAGATCGTCCCGAACCACGCCTGCGGCTGCATGAACCTGCACGACGGGGTGCTCGCGGTGCGCGACGGGATCGTCGACCACGTGATCACCGTCGCCGCGCGCGGCCTCGTCCGTTAGCGGACGTACGGCGCGAACGCGGCCCGGGGCGCGACGCAGTACGACGTGTAGTCCGCGTTGCTGATCTGCGCGATCCGCGCGTCGGCGACCATCGCGAGCAGCAGCGCCGCCCGCGGGCGCGGGAGGTCGTAGTCCTCCGACACCCAGTGCAAGAGCTCGCGGAACGCCTGCCGCGCGCTCCACTCGAGCGGCTTCCCGGAGACGAGCGTCATCAACTCGTCCGTAGTCTCGATCCGCGGCCATTCCATTGACGCCGGCCGCGGCACCGGCTCCGCACTCGCCGTGACGACGGCGCCCACCTCGGGAGGGCCGACGATCTCGCTGTCGCCCATGAGGGCCTTGCAGTCGCCGAAGTAGAGGCCCGCGCCGTCGTGGGCAACCGGCAGCGTCATCGTCACGCCTGCGCGGAGCTCGCGGCAGTCGAGATTGCCGCCGAAGCGCCCTTGCAGGCTCGCGTTGACTTCCTCTTCTGCGGGCTGCACCGCGAGGCAGCCGATGAGCGGGCGCGTCGGCAGGCTCGTGCGCTCGTCGAAGCGGACGTACCCGTCCTCGATCGGATAGACGTCGGCAGCCGTCTCGTCGTTCCACCACTCGTACGGGTCGACGTCTGCGCTGTACGTGCCGTAGGTGACGACGCCCGGCGTGGTGATCGCGACGTCGTGGATCGTCACCTCGACTGCGCCTCCCGCCTGAGCGCCCGCGACCGTGATCGGCCCGACGACAGCCCACTTGTGCGCCTCCGCCGCCGCATAGGACTCCTCGTTGAAGTCGGCGGGCGAGCGGAAGTACCCCGAGTAGCCCTCGACCGACTCGACCTCGAAGACCTCGCCGGGTTCCACGGTCCCGATCGACGCGTGCGCCGAGCTGTAGGCGTACTTCGCGTCGCTCTCGGGAAAGCGCTGCATCGTCCGGAGCGCGAGTATATTCGGGCGCCCATGCAGCAACTCACCGACCAGGTCGCCGTCGTCACGGGTGGGGCGCGCGGGATCGGACGCGGAATCGCGACCGTCCTCGCGGCCGAGGACGCGCGGGTCGTGATCGTCGACCTCGACGGAGAGCTCGCCGAGCGCGCGGCCTCCGACCTCGGCGGGCTCGCGATCGCAGCCGACGTCGTCGACCGGGCATCGGTCGACCAGATGGCGGCGCGCGTGGTGAGGGAGCTCGGCCGGATCGACATCGTCGCGGCGAACGCGGGCATCTATCCGGTCGCCGAGCTGACGGAGATGACGGACGAGATGTGGGCGCAGGTGATGGACGTGAACGTGGGCGGCGCGGTTCGGACCGTGCAGGCGTGCCTCCCCGCGATGCGTGACCGGGGCTACGGGCGCGTGGTGCTGACGTCCTCGATCACCGGCCCGATCACCGGTCAGCGGGGCTTCGCCCACTACGGCGCGTCGAAGGCGGCGATGCTCGGCTTCATGCGCTCCGCCGCGGTCGAGCTCGCGCGCAGCGGAGTCACTGTCAACGCGGTCATGCCGGGGAACGTCGCGACCGAGGGCTTCGCCGGCACGAGCGACGAGCACCAGCAGCGAATGCTGACCTCGATCCCGATGGGCCGCTACGCCGAGCCCGAGGAGATCGGCTGGGCGGTGCGGTTCCTCGCCTCCCCGGAGGCGGCCTACATCACCGGACAGACGCTCATCGTCGACGGCGGCCAGGTGCTTCCCGAGGCGCCCTGATCCAGGTTTGACATGTGATACGGAAAGGGTCAAGCTCGCTCGGCCCCGAAGTCGAGAGCGGAGGAACCCATTTATGAAGCGTGTGCTGGTTTCCCTGGGAGCGGCACTTGTCCTGGGCTCGGCGCTGTTCGCGGCGACGGCGGCGTCGAAAACCGCGAAGTCGGTAGCCGATGACCCGAACAACGCCAGCCTCACCTATTGGTACTGGGCCGAGAGCGATGCTCCCGGCGCGAACGCCTGGCTGAAGAAGGAAGTGGCGCTGTACGAGAAGTCGCATCCCAAGGTCAAGGTCTCGGTCGTGATCCAGTCGACCGACACGCTGACCTCGGCCTTCACCACCGCGGCGCAGACGAAGAGCGGTCCAGACATCGCGACGCAGTGGGCCACCCTGCCGACGCTCACGCCGGCGTGGGGTGGGGCGACGGTCCCGATCTCCGACTACGTGCCGAAGAGCGAATGGAAGAACTGGATCAGCACGTCGGAGAACATGTGGGAGGGCAAGCTCTGGGCGATGCCGCAGTACCTGATCGGCATCCCGTTCGTCTGGAACAAGCCGCTCTTCAAGAAGGCCGGCCTCAACCCGAACGTCGCCCCGAAGACGTGGGCGCAGTTCCTCGCCGACGCCAAAAAGCTGAAGGCGGCGGGAATCACGCCGTTCGGGATGGGAAACCAGGACGGCTACGGGGGCGCCTGGTTCTTCTCGCTCATCGGCAAGCAAAACCTCAACTCGATCACCGAGCTCAAGCAAGCGATGATCGGCGGGCAGGACTTCGCCAACCCGAAGTTCTCCGGCTTCTACCAGGCGCTCGTCGACCTGCAGAAGAAGGGCTACCTCAACTCCGACGTCGCCTCGATCTCGTTCGGCCAGGGCTTCGAGCTGTTCGGTCAGAAGAAGGTCGCGATGTCGTGGGGCACCGACGGCAACGTCGCGCAGTGGGAAAGCCAGCTCGGCGCGAAGAACATGGGCGTCGCGGCGATTCCGCTCTGGGGCCACGGCAAGCTCGCGACGAGCTACGACGTGACGCAGTCGTCGGATGCGTTCATCACGAAGTGGTCGAAGCACCCGAGAGCCGCGGCCCAGTTCCTCATGTTCCTGCACAAGCCGCAGGCGTTGAAGGCGTGGTACAAGGCGACCGGCGTGTTCCCGGCCGACAAGCGATTCCCGTCGTCGTCGGTGACGGACCCGATCGCAAAGCAGCTCCTGAAGCTCGACCAGTCGCCGGTCTCCGTGTGGCCCGAGAACTTCGTCCCGCCGCAGGTCGACCAGAACGCGGACCTCGCGGGCGGGGAGCTGATCACGTCCGGCTCGGCGTCGCCGGCGAAGGTCGTGAAGCTCTGGAAGACGCAGCTCTCGCAGTGGAAGAGCCAGCATCCTGACGAGTTCAACTCGTACAAGAAGTGGGTCACGACCGGCTGAGCCGCTCCCGTTCAGCAATGGCAACGAGCGCACGCCGGCCGCATCGCCGCCGGCGTGCGCTTTGGCCCTACCTCTATGCGCTGCCTGCTCTGGGGGCGATGGCCTTCGCGTTCGGCTTCCCGCTCGTGCAGGTCGTCCGCGACAGCTTCTATGCGGGCAACTTCTCGTCGCCGATCTGGGTAGGCCTCGACAACTACCGAGGGGTGCTCTCCGACCCCGCGTTTCGCCAGTCGATCTTCAACAACATGAAGCTGTTGCTGGCGGTGCCGATCATGCTCGCCCTCGGCCTCGCAATTGCACTGGTGCTCAACGACCGCATTCGCGGCGGGCGCCACTACCAGTCGGTCGTGTTCCTGCCGTACGTGCTTCCCGCGACCGCGATCGGGATCGCATTCTCGTTCCTCCTGCAGGAGAACGGCGTGCTCAACCGGTCGCTGCGCAAGGCGCACCTCGGCGGTCTCGCGTACGACTGGCTCGGTAACTCGCATCTCGCGATCGTGTCGGTCGGCGGGCTCGTGATCTGGCAGCAGCTCGGTTTCGCCGTCGTCGTCTTCACGGCGGCGCTGCTTGCGCTCCCACCCGAGACGGCCGAGGCTGCCCGGATCGACGGTGCCGGGTGGTGGCAGTTGCAGCTTCGCGTCCTCGTCCCGCAGATCCGCCCGATCATCGAGCTGCTGACGGTCATCCAGGTGATCACGGTCATCTCCTGGGTCTTCAACTATGTCTATGTCCTGACCGCCGGCGGGCCGGGCTTCTCGTCCAGCGTCATGGAGCTCTACATCTGGCGCAGCTTCTCGAGCGGCGCCGACGGGACTGCCGCGAGCGTCGCCGTGATGCTGCTCGGCATGGCCAGCGTGCTGATCGGCCTCTCGCTGTGGGTGCGGAGACAGGCGGTCGCGACGTGAGGTCGACCGCGCGTCACAGCATCGTCCGCCTGCTCTCGCAGCACGCGTTCCTGATCATCGTCTGCCTCGCTGCGCTGTACCCGCTGTGGTTCATCGCCTCGACGGCGCTCCGGTCGAACGCTGCGTACCAGCTCAACCCGACCGGGTTCCCGTCGCATCCAACGCTCACCTCGCTGCGCAACATGCTCTTCCACGAGCCTCTGCCGCGCTGGATGTGGAACAGCTTTCTCGTGACGGTCTCGTCCGTGGCTGTCTCGACGTTCTTCGCGCTGCTCGCCGCGTACGCGGCGGTCTTCGGACGGTTCCGCGGCCATTCGTTCTTCATCTCGACAAGTGTCGCGCTGATGGTTGTGCCGCCGGTGACGCTGCTCGTCCCGATGTTTGTGTTCATGGTGAACACGGGCATGGTCAACCACCTGCAGTCGGTGATCGTGTTCTACACCGGCCTCCTGGTGCCGTTCGCGATCTTCTTCATGACCGGCTTCTTCCGGACCATTCCGCAGGAGCTGATCGAGGCAGCCTCGTCCGAGGGTGCGGGTCCCTTCACCGTCTTCCGCCGCATCGTCCTGCCGCTCTCCGGTGCGGCCAGCTTCACGCTGATTGTCGTACAGGCGATCTGGGTCTGGAACGAGCTGCTCATCGCGCTCGTCTTCCTGCAGAACGAGAGCGCGCGCACGCTGATGGCCGGTCTGACGCAGTTCCAGGGCCGATATGTCACCAACGAGCCGCTCGTGCTGGCCGGCGCGCTTCTCTCGATCCTGCCCGTTGTGGTGCTGTATCTATCCGGGCAGCGCTTCTTCGTGCGCGGGCTCACGGCGGGCATCGGCAAGTAGGCTCTCCCCGCTCCGAACGTCGAAGAAGTGGAACTTCGACGGGTCGACCGTGAGCGTGAGCGGCTCGCCGACGCGGGCGGTGCTCGCGGGATCGACGCGCGCCGTGAACCGCGAGTCGTGCTCGGCGAGGATCGTCGTCTCGTCATCCTCTTCGCCGCGCGTCTCGAACGTGACGCGCGGCGCGGCAACCCGGAAGAACACATGCGAGTCGGCGCCGAGCTCCTCGAGCACGTCGGCGGTGACGTCGATGCGCGGCAGGTCGGTCCGCGAGAAGGCGGCGTCGTCGAACGCCTCGGGGCGGATGCCGAGCACGACCCTCGACTCGCCACCGGGCGGACGGCGACCGGCGCTGAGCGGCACGCGGAACTGGCCGAACGAGATCGTGTCGCCGTCGATCGTCGCTTCCACGAGATTCATCGACGGCGAACCGATGAAAGCGGCGACGAAGAGGTCGTTCGGAGACTGATAGAGGCGCTGCGGCGAGTCGACCTGAACGATGCGGCCGTCTCGCATCACGGCGACTCGCTCGCCGAGCGTCATCGCCTCGGTCTGGTCGTGGGTGACGTAGATGGTGGTGACGGACAGTCGACCGTGGAGCTCGGCAAGCGATGCGCGCATCCCCACGCGAAGCTTCGCGTCGAGGTTCGAGAGCGGCTCGTCCATCAGGAACGCGACCGGCTCGCGAATGATCGCTCGGCCCATCGCGACGCGCTGGCGCTGGCCGCCCGACAGGTGCGCCGGCTTGCGGTCGAGCAGCCGCTCGAGCCCGAGCAGCATTGCGACCTCCTCGACGCGCCGGTTCATCTCCACCTTCGGCGTGTGCCGGACGCTGAGGCCGAACGCCAAGTTCTCGTGGACGCTCATGTGGGGATAGAGCGCGTAGTTCTGGAAGACCATTGCGATATCTCGTTCGGGAGGCGGGAGCTCCGTGACGTCGCGGTCACCGATCATGATCGAGCCGTCCGTGATCTCCTCGAGGCCGGCGATCATTCTGAGGAGCGTCGACTTGCCGCAACCCGATGGGCCGACGAGCACCACGAACTCGCCGTCCTCGATCGTCAGGTTGACGTCGTCGACTGCGACGACTCCGCCCGAGAACGCCTTGGTGACGTTTTCGAGGGTGATCCCGGCCATGCGCAGAGCCTAGTGCCTTCAATAGGTCGCGCGGCCACCGGAGATGTCGAAGCACGCTCCGGTCGAGAACGTCATCTCCTCGCTGGCGAGCCAGCAGATCAGCGCGGCGACCTCCGACGCCTGGCCGAGCCGCGCGAGCGGGATGCGCGAGGTCATGTACGCGACGTGCTCCTCGCTGCTCTGCCCGAGCATCGGAGTGTCGATCACGGCGGGCGCCACGCAGTTCACCAGCACGCCCGAGCCGACGACGTCCTTCCCGATCGCCTTCGTCAGCGCGATCACGGCCGCCTTGGACGACGAGTAGGCCGCGGCCATCGGGTTCCCCTCCTTGCCGGCGATGGAGGCGATGTTCACGATGCGCCCGTAGCCGCCCGACTTCATCTTCGGGAGCGCGGCTCGGTTCGCGAAGAACACGCCGTCGAGGTTGATCGAGTGGACGCGCGCCCATTCGTCATCGGTGATCTCCTCGGTATGCACCGAGTCGCCCGCCACGCCGGCTGCGCAGACCAGGATGTCGAGCCGATGCAGGCGATCGACGACGGCGTCGAGTTGGGCCGCGTCACGTACGTCGTCACCGTTCGCGAGGTCGAACACATGAACCTCCGCGCCGCCGGCCCGCAGGCGGTCGGCCGTTGCGGCGCCGATCCCGCTCGCGCCGCCCGTGACGAGCGCCACCCGCCCGTCGAAGCCGTACGTGTTGGCCATGAGGCAGTTCTATACGGTCTGGTCGATGCTGGTCCTGAGCGAGCTCGAGATTCGCGCCCTCGTGGACGCGGGCAACGCCCGTGTCGCCATCGAGCACGCCTTTCGCGCGCTGCATCGCGGCGAGGCGACCCTCGCGAACGTCATCTCGATGCCGTTCCAGAACCCGGAGGGAGTCGCGCATATCAAGGCCGGCCATCTCCACGACGAAGACGTCTGGACGACCAAGGTCTCCTGCGATTTCGATCCTGGGGACGGCAGTCCCGTGCTTCACAACGGCGTGATGCTCGTTCTGAGCGCCAGCGACGGGAGCCTTGTCGCCGTGCTCGCGGACAACGGCTACTTGACGGAGTTACGGACCGGTGCAGCGGGCGCGGTCGCTGCCGACTTGTTGGCTCGACCGGATGCAACGTCGGTGGCGATCGTCGGCGGCGGAAGCCAGGCGCGCTTCCAACTCGAAGCGCTGCGCGAGGTGCGGCCGATCGACACCGTACGCGTGGCGTCCCGCTCGAGCCGGCGCGCCCAGGACTTTGTCGACGAGTGCACCCGCCGGGGCTTGTCTGCGAGTTTGTGCGACTCGGTCGAGGAGGCAGTTCGCGGAGCCGACATCGTTCTCACCGTCACACCGTCGACGGCGCCGCTCGTCGAGGCGGCGTGGCTCGCGCCCGGGACCCACGTGACGGCCGTCGGCTCGGACGAGCCGACGAAGCGCGAGCTCGGCGCAGGTGTTCTCGGACGTGCGGCCGTTGTCGCGGTCGACGACCGGCGGCAGACGGCGGCATTCGGCGAAGTGCACCACGCGGTCGGCGAAGAGTTGAACGTCGTCACGCTCGGTGAGCTCCTCGACGGAGTGCGCGAAGGCAGGACGAGCGCCGAGCAGGTCACGGTCGCCGATCTGACCGGTGTGGGAGTGCAAGACGCTGCGATCGCCGCGCTCGTCCTGAGGGAGGCAGGGAGCCGATGAACCCCGCTGTGCGCTACCGGCGCACGCCGATCGAGATCGAGTCGCCGGAACAGCTCGGCTACTCGGCGATCGAGAACAACCTCGCCGAGAGCTCGTTCACCGACATGCGCCTCGCCGACTACGGCATCGAGGCCGACCTCGGGCACATCCTGCTTCCCTACGGCGACCACCTCGGCGCGAAGCGCTTGCGCCGCCTGATCGCCGGCGACGACGGCGCCCTCTCGCCCGATCACGTCCTCGTGACGGCGGGCGCCGCCTCGGCCCTCTTCATCGTCGCGACGGCACTCCTGGGAGCAGGCGACCACGCGCTGATCTGCGCCCCCAACTACGCAACGAACCTCGAGACCCCGCGGGCGATCGGCGCGGACGTCGAACCGTTCGCGCTCTCGTTCGAAGACCGCTGGCGGCTCGACCCGGAGCGACTTGCATCGCTGATCCGGCCGGAGACGCGACTCGTCAGCGTCACCTACCCGCACAACCCGACCGGGACGATGATCACGCGCGACGAGCTCGCGGCCCTCGTCGTTCTCGTCGAGCGCCACCCGCACGCGCGGCTGCTCGTCGACGAGACCTATCGGGAGCTCGCCTACGACGAGCCTCTACCGCAGGCGGCGTCGCTCTCCCCGCGCGTCATCGCGGTCTCGTCGATGTCGAAGACGTAC
>DASXDB010000290.1:0-2824 GCA_036490895.1 Gaiellaceae bacterium | reverse complement strand
TCACAGAGCCGTCGAGCGCTACGCGACGACCTGATCGACGCCCGCCACGACGACACGCTCGATCTCGATGCGGTCGTTGAGCACGACGAGGTCGGCGGGGAGCCCGATGTCGATGCGTCCGAGCTCCGGGTCGCCGAGCAGTCCGGCCGGAGCGAGCGTCGCGGCGCCGACCGCGTCTTCGATCGGCGCCCCGAGTTCGTGCAGGTTACGGACAGCCTCGATCATCGTGAGCACGCTGCCGGCGAGCACTCCGTCCGGTCCGCGCACCGCGCCTTCGTGCACCTGCAGGGCCAGCTCGCCGAGCGTCGACGGTCCGTCGTTGCGCGGCGCCGCGGCGATCGCGTCGGAGACGAGCACTGTACGCTCACGCGCCGCTTTCCAGACGGTGCGCGCGGTCTCGGGAGCGAGATGGATGTCGTCGACGATGATCGAGACGAAGACGTCGTCCCGTGCGAGCGCCGCGCCGACGATGCCGGGGTCGCGATGCAGCAGCGGGCGCATCGCGTTGAAGAGATGGGTGACGCCGCGCGCGCCGGCATCGAACGCGGCGTTTGCCTGCGCGACGTTTGCATCGGTGTGGCCGAGCGACACGACCACGCCGCGCGCGAGCAGGACGTCGATGAGCGAGCCCGCGTCCGCGAGCTCCGGCGCGAGTGTCATCAGGCGAACCGGCCCGGCGTCGAGCAGTCGCTCGAGCAGCGGCAGGTCGGGATCTCGACGGGACGACGCTTCGTGAGTGCCGAGACGGTTGGGGGAGAGGAACGGGCCTTCGAGGTGCATGCCGAGGATCCGAGGCCGTGCAGCATCGTCGACCGGCACTTCGCGCATCGCCGCGAGAACCTGCTCTTCAGGGCTCGTGATCAGCGTTGGGAGATACGCCGTCACACCTGTCTCGAGCAGGGCGTCCCCAGCGCGACGATACGCAGCAGCGTCGGCGTCGAGGAAGTCGACGCCGCCGAAGCCGTTCACCTGCAGGTCGACGAAGCCCGGCACCGCGAAGCCGCGGCCGCGCTTGCCGCCGAGACCGAAGGCGGCGATACGGCCGTCCGCGATCTCGACGTCGCCCGCGACGAGGACTCCGTCGACGAGCGCTGCTTCGACTCCCAACCGTCCCGGCATCGCACCAGTCTAGAAGCGGTCCCCCAACCTGGTCAATACCAGTTTGAACAACTTTGCCGCGCGACCGCTTGTCTCCGGCCGAGTTGGTCTATACCATCGCCCCATGGCGGGGATCACGCTCGACCGGGTGATGAAGGCGTTCGGCGCGGTCAAGGCGGTCGACGAGGTCTCGCTCGAGGTGGGCGACGGCGAGTTTCTCGTCCTCGTCGGCCCTTCCGGCTGCGGCAAGTCGACGCTCCTTCGGCTGTTGGCCGGCCTCGAGGACGTGACGTCCGGGACGATCGCGATCGGCGAGCGCGACGTGACCGACCTCGCACCGAGGTCGCGCGACATCGCGATGGTCTTCCAGAGCTACGCGCTCTACCCCCACATGACCGTGCGCCAGAACCTGGGCTATGGGCTCCGCGCCCGGAAGACGCCGAAGCCCGAGATCGCTCGCCGCGTCGGCGAGGTCGCCGACCTGCTCGGCCTGGCCGACCTGCTCGAGCGGCGTCCCGCGCAGCTCTCCGGCGGCCAGCGGCAGCGCGTCGCGATGGGCCGCGCGATCGTCCGGCAGCCGCAGGCGTTCCTGCTCGACGAACCGCTCTCGAACCTCGATGCCAAGCTCCGCGTCGGCATGCGCGCCTCGCTGGCGCAGCTCCATCAGCGGCTCGGCGTGACGACCGTCTACGTCACCCACGACCAGACCGAGGCGATGACGCTCGGCCAGCGCGTCGCGGTCATGCGCGACGGCCACATCCTGCAGTGCGACAGCCCGTCTGAGCTGTACGCGCGGCCGAACGATCTCTTCATCGCCGCGTTCATCGGCTCACCCGCGATGAACCTGGTCGAGGCGTTTCCCGACGGCGAGACGATTCGCTTCGGGCAGTTCACGCTCCCGGCCCCCCGGGTGCCTCGGCACGAGCGCGTCGTCCTCGGTATCCGCCCCGAGGCGTTCTCGCTGGGCAACCCCGCGCTCCCGACCATCGACGTGCGGGTCGAGGTGGTCGAGGATCTGGGCTCCGAGATGCACCTGTTCTTCCCAGTCGACGCCCAGCCGATCACCGCAGAATCGCTGGAATCGGCGTCGGAAGAGGGATTCCTGACCGTCGGCGGGGCGCTCTTCACGGCCCGGGTCGACGCCGGCGCAGCCGTCTCCGTCGGCTCCACCGTCTCGCTCGGCGTCGATGCGTCGCGCTTCCACTACTTCGACGCCGACAGCGGCGCGCGGCTCACCGGCGAACCGATGGCGGCTCTCGCCGGGGCGCAATCGTGAGCGTCGGCGAGTGAGCAAGCAGCGGGAGACGCGCGAGCGGGTGCTCGAGCTGATCGAGGCGCTCGGCGTCGGCGACGCCATCCCGTCCGAACGACAGCTCGGCCTCGACCTGTCCGTCTCGCGGCTGACGGTGCGCGCCGCGCTCGACGAGCTCGTCCGCGAGGGATATCTCGTCCGCCGCCGCGGCGCCGGGACCTTCGTCGCCGAGCCGAAGGTGGCAAAGGGGATCGACATCACGTCGTTCAGCGACGACATGCGCGCCCGCGGGCTCACGCCGGCGAGCCGCACGATCGATCTGCGGACGATCCCGGCCGGTGCCCGCCTCGGGCGCATCCTGCACGTGTCTCCGTCCGAGCCGGTCGTCGCCGTCAAGCGCCTCCGCCTCGCGGACGGCGACCCGATGGCGATCGAGCTCCTGCATGTCCGCTCGTCGCTCGTCCCGGGCCTGAC
>DASXDB010000289.1:0-10955 GCA_036490895.1 Gaiellaceae bacterium | reverse complement strand
TTCGTCGGCTCGGCGCTCTTCGCCGGCTACATCGCGCTCGTCGTCCATTCGCATCCCGCCTTCCCGGGCCAGGAGTTCAACAGCGCCGTCGGCTCGACGTGGCGGATCGTCGGCGCGAGCCTCGCGGCCTTCATCGTCTCGGAGACCGTGGACAACCTCGTCGGAGCGCCGCTCCGCGGCCGCGTGCACGACGGGCTGCGCGTCACGCTCTCCGCCGGGGCCAGCGCGCCGATCGACAGCGCCGTCTTCCTCGTGCTCGCCTTCGGCTCGTCCGGCTTGCACTTCTTCGACGGCCAGCTCGTGGGCAAGATCGCATCTTCCGTCGTGATCGGCATCCCGCTCGTCGTGCTCGGTCGACGCTTTCTTCCTGCAAACAAGGGGGATATGGTCACAGCATGACCGACTCGCTGATCCCGTCGTCGATCACGGGCAAGGGCTCTCGGTTCCCGCCCGGCGGCAGCGTGCTCGACCATGCATTCGGAGCGAGTGACCCGTACACGCTTGGTGTCGAGGAGGAGTACATGTTGCTGGACGCGGAGACGTACGACCTCGTCCAGCACATCGACACGGTGCTCGCCGCGGTCGCCGGGCACGAGCTGGAGCCGCGGATCAACTCGGAGCTGATGCAGTCTGTGCTCGAGGTGGCGACGCCGGTCTGCCACACGCCGGCGGGCGTGCGGCAGCAGCTCCTGCGCATCCGCCGCTACGTGACGGACGTCGCGGGCGAGAAGGGACTGCGCGTCGGCTCGGCCGGAACGCACCCGTTCTCCCTCTTCGAGCGGCAGCGCATCACGGCCAAGGACCGCTACCGGGCGATGGTCGACCAGATGCAGTACATCGCGCGGCGCGAGCTGATCTTCGGGATGCACGTGCACGTCGCCGTCGACGACCCCGAGAAGGCGATCCAGATCGTGAACGCGCTCCTCACCCATCTCACGGAACTGGTGGCGCTCTCGGCCAGCTCCCCGTTCTGGCGCGGCGAGCCGACCGGGCTTCGCTCCTCGCGCCACATGGTCTTCGCCGCCTTCCCGCGCTCGGGCCCGCCGCCTCGCTTCCGCGACTACGCCGACTATGCGCAGGTCGTGAACCAGCTCGAGAAGACCGGCTGCATCCAGGACTACACGCACATCTGGTGGGACATCCGCCTCCACCCGCGCCTCGGCACGATCGAGATCCGGATCTGCGACGCGGTCACCCTGCTCGAGGACGTGATCGCTATCACCGCGTACTGTCAGGCGCTGGTCAAGCACTATGCAGAACTCGTCGAGCGGGGCGAGGAGATCCCGTCCTTCCACCGCATCCTCACGACCGAGAACAAGTGGCTGGCCGCGCGCTACGGGCTTTCCGCGCCGGTCATGGACCTGCACACCGGCCGCCGCAACCGAGTGCCGGTGGCGGCGCTCGTGCGGCGGACGCTGCAGACGCTCCGCCCGCATGCACGCGACCTCGGCTCGGAGGAGGAGCTCGCGGGCGTCGAGGAGATCCTGCGCCGGGGCAACGGCGCCGACCGGCAGCTCCACGTCTTCAACGCGCTCAAGGCTGCAAGCGCCGGCGGCAAAGCCGCCGGCGCGCGGCCGAGAGACCCCGCCTTCGGCGGCCGGGGCGACATCGTGGAGGTCGTGCGGGAGATCGCCGAGGCCACGGAGGCCACGGCCGAGCCCGAACCGGAGCCCGCGGCTACAGCGTAGGATCGGAGCGATGCTGGGGGCCGGAGAGAGCGCGCCGCTCGAGGCGGTGGTCTGGACGACGCCGCGCGAGCGGGCCAGCATCGGCGACCTCTTGCACGACCGCCCGCTGTTGCTCCTCTTCTACCTCTTCGACTGGTCCACGACCTGAACCAGCGAGCTCGAGCTCCTGCGTGACAGGAGAGCGGAGCTGCAGGAGACCGGCGTGCAGCCGTTCGCGATCTCGCGCGACTCGCCGTACACGCACGTCGCGTGGATGCAGGCGCTCGACCTCGACTTCCCGCTCCTCTCCGACTGGAACGCGGAGGCGACGAAGGGCTTCGGCGTCGCCTTCGAACACAACGGGATGCGGGACGTCTCCCGGCGCAGCGCGTTCCTCGTCGACGCGGACGGCGTAGTCCGCGGCGCCTGGGCGTACGAGACGGGCGAGCTGCCCGATCTCGACGAGCTCATCACAGCCGCGCGTGCACTCACCTCTTGACACGTGACCATTTAGTCACATAACATCGGAGGCGTGGACGACGACCAGGTCTTCAAGGCGCTCGCCGACTCGACGCGGCGCCACCTGCTCGACCGGCTCTTCGAGCGCGACGGCCGCGCGCTCACGGAGCTCGAGTCCGAGCTCGAGATGACCCGCTTCGGCGTGATGAAGCACCTGCGCGTCCTCGAGGACGCCGGGCTCGTCGTCACGCGCCGGCAGGGCCGGGAGAAGCTCCACTTCCTGAACCCGGTGCCGATCCGCCTGATCCACGACCGCTGGATCGACAAGTACACCGAGCACCGCGTCGCGGCGCTCGCCGATCTCAAGCACGAACTGGAGGAGACTGCATGACCACCATGACTACACCGACCACGCAGGTCTACTCCGTCTTCATTCTCGCGACACCGGAGCAGATCTGGGACGCGATCACGAAGCCGGAGTTCACCGAGCGCTACTTTCACGGCGCCCGGGTCGAGGTGCGCGACGGGCGTCGCTACTCGAGCGTCGGCGACGACCTCGAGTGGGACGAGCCCGTGCTGGAGGAGGATCCGCCACGGCGGCTCGTCCACAGCTGGATCGCGGCCTACGACCCCGCGCTGGCGGCTGAGGGGCCGAGCCGCGTCACGTGGGAGATCGAGCCGCAGGAGGACGGGAGCACGCTGCTCACCGTCACCCACGACCGGCTCGAGGACTCGCCGAAGACCGCCGAGAGCGTCTCCGGCACCGGCTGGATGTACGTCCTCAGCGGGCTGAAGACCCTGCTCGAGACGGGCGAGCCGCTCCGCCGCTGAGCCCATCCGAGACCGCGGCCGTCCGGAGCGATGACTTTCGGGCGGCCGCGGAGTCTCTAGACCGGAGAGTGCCGAATCGGCGACACTCTCGACCGTCCCGCCACGCGAGGAGACCATCGATGCCGAAGACAATGTTGACCGTCGCGACGCGCAAGGGAGCGTTCCTGCTCGAGAGTGACGACCGCCGCGAGTGGACGCTCCGCGGCCCGTACTGCGAAGGCTGGCCCGTCTATCACGCCATCTACGACTCGACCACGGGCTCGATCTATGCGGCCGCCGCGAGCGAGTGGCACGGCTCGTCGGTCTGGCGCACCAACGACCTGGGCGAGACCTGGGAGCAGTCGAGCGAGGGCCTCTCGTACGGCGACGAGGACGGGCGCAAGGTCTCCAAGGTCTCGACGCTCGCGCGCGCGGGCGACCGCCTGCTCGTCGGCGTCGAGGCCCCCGGCATCTTCGAGAGCCGCGACGACGGCGAGACGTGGTCGCTGCTGTCGACGCTCTCCGGCCAGCACGGCAGCGAGGGCTGGGACGACCCCGCGAACCAGCCGCCCGGGCACCTCGGGATCTCCGGCTTCGTCACCGACGCGGGCGACTCCGACAACTTCTTCGCGATCGTGCAGGGGATCGGCGCCTTCGAGACCGAGGACGGCGGCTCGTCGTGGACGCCCCGGAACAAGGGATTGCGGCGCGACTGGCCCGCCGACTACGAGGACGTCGGCTTCTGCGTGCACAAGCTCGTCCGCTCCTCCGACCCGCAGCGCATGTACCAGCAGAACCACGTCGGCATGCACCGCTCCGACGACGCCGGCCAGTCGTGGAGCGAGATCACCGAGGGCCTGCCCGGCGACTTCGGCTTCGCCGCGGCCGCCCACCCGCACGACCGCGATACGTTCTACGTCATCCCGGTCGACGGCGGGCACGGGCGAACGATGCACGACGGCAAGGCGGCCGTCTGGCGCACGCGCGACGGCGGGTCGAGCTGGCAGGACATGCGGAAAGGGCTGCCGCAGGAGAACGCGCACCTCGGCGTGCTGAGGCAGGCAATGACGATCGACACACACGACGTTCCCGGCGTCTACTTCGGCACGAGCACCGGGCAGGTGTTCGCGAGCGGGGACGAGGGCGAGACGTGGAGCGAGATCGCGAGCTACTTGCCGTCGATCTCGTCCGTGGACGTGGTGGTGCTCGACTGACATGGCCGACCTGCGGCTCCCCGGAACCCTCACCCCGCTCTTCCCGGGGCTGACGCGCCACGTCGAGGTCGAGGCGGCAAACGTCCTCGGCGCGATCGACGAGCTCGAGCAACGCTGGCCGGGCCTCCGCGACCGCCTCGTCGCGGAGGGCCCGGCGCTGCGTAGCCACATCCACGTGTACGTCGACGGCGAGCGGGCCGCGCTCGACACGCCGGTCGCCGAGCGTTCGCGGCTCGACGTGATCGCCGCCATCAGCGGCGGCTGAAGCCGACCGGCTGGCCCCGGACCTCGGCGACATGAGGGCCTGCGCGTAGCCATCGATCGATCGTTTAGGATCGGCGCGCTTGAAAGGGGGTGTCGCCGGCACGGACCGTCCGTGACCGGCTCGGCCTGACACCGAAACCAGTTTCACGACAGGCTGGAGGAAGAGATGAGGCGAGATGCACGTCGGCGCGGATTTGCTGCGCTCGTAGGCCTCGTCCTCGCCGTCGCAACGGCTGCCGCGTTCAGTGGGTCCGCGGCCGCCAACTCGACGTCGAGCGGCAAGCTCGCAGCGAGAGGAGCGCTGGATTGCAATGGGTTCAGCCCGGTCCAGCAATCCCTCAAGCCGACAGGAGCCTGCACGGACGTCCGGGGCTTCGACGGGATCGAGAACGCGAACACGGAGGACGGCCGCTTCTACGACAACGGCCACTACATCGGTCACGACGAGCCCGACCTGACCTTCCTGTCCAACCGGCCGGGATCCGGCAACGACGTGACGTGGACGGAGACGCTGGGGCAGGATCCCGTCGCCGCTCCGACCGTCGCGACGCCAGGCAGCGACGTGACGCACTGGTTCGAGCTGTCCGTCGCACCGTGGTTCTCGATGGCGCTCTGCGACCCGTACTCGTATCCGCAGACGTCCTGCACGCCGAACAGCGACCGGAATGCGCCGCGTCAGGGCTTCCCGGGCGCACCGCGGCACGGTTACCCCGGCGGAGGCAGCTCGTTCCTCGAGGTGCAGTTCTATCCGCCCGGCGAGGCGCCGTTCTTCGACAACATCAGCTGCGACAACACGCACTGGTGCGCGTCGCTGCATATCAACGACCTCGAGTGCACTCTGAACTTCGGCCACTGCAACACGGCCTGCGAGGAGCCGACGAACTTCGCCTTCATCCAGAAGGACGGCGTTCCGACCGGTCCGGCGGGACCACAGGTCGCGACGATCGCGACTGACACGCCGAACAGCGACACGCTGCTGATGAACCCCGGCGACACGATCACCGTCCACATCTTCGACGCAGCACTCTCGGGGGGTGGTCACGCGCTCGAAGTGCATATCGACGACACGACGACCGGCGAGAGCGGATTCATGCAGGCGTCGGCCGCCAACGGCTACATGGCGACGAACATCGGCAACTGCAAGGGCATCCCGTTCAACTACGAGCCGGAATACTCGACTGCCGCGCAGGGGAACATCGTTCCGTGGGCCGCGCTGCAGACGAACATCAGCACGCAGTTCGAGATCGGGCACTGGACACCGTGCACGTCGTTGTCCGACCTGTCCACCGACTTCGGGCTGGACTTCATCACCGCCGGAGATCCCTTCTCCCTGACCTGCAACGGCCCATACGAGGCCTCGGCCGACAGCGCGTCGGACAACCCCGAGGGATTCGGGGGTGATGCGTTCTGCTATCCGGCGGGCGACACGCACACCGCGCTGAACCAGTTCGGTGTCGTTTCCGAGCCGAACACGACGACGGGCTGCCTGGACTTCCTGAGCGGCGGCGACATCGACTTCGACGGAACCTCCTATTGGCCCGACTGGCCGACCGGAACTACGCCGACGGACACGACGCCGGGAAGCTTCGTCCAGGCCGCGCCGACCTCGAACGGACAGGCGTACTCGCAGTCGTTCTTCCAGACGGACGTCGCGCTCAGCGAGTCGACGTGCGGCGAGGACATCAGCGGCTGCACGGTGCCGCCGGCCGGGCCGGGCAAGTTCTACCCCTACTGGAGCACGATCACGAACGGCGGCCAGTGCTCCATCGTCTTCGGGAACGTCACCGGTGGCACAGGGGTGAACGACTTCGGCGGCGACGCCCAGTACGGGCCCGATCTCCGTCCGGTGATCGGGTACGACGAATTCGAGAGCTCGCCGACCGACGCTGTCTGTTCGAGCTGACGAGCATGTTCACGAGGAGGGCCTGCACGCGCAGGCCCTCCTGCCGTTCCAAACCGATCTGCCCCGAAGCGCATAAATCGGTACGACCGGCCCCTCGCGAGTAGGCCGCTCCGAGGGGCCTGTCGAGCCCGTCAAGTGCGAGCCTTGCCACCGACTGCCCGAGCTCGCTGATAGGCTCGCCGCCGTAATGGGATCGAGAGCGCGCCGCCAATTGCGCCTGGTCGCGCTCGCGGCCACGGTGACGGCCACAGCGACGGCGGCGGGATGCGGCTCGACCTCGGGCACGACAACCGCGAAGAGCGCGGCCGGGGCATCGTGCGCGAAATCGCAGCTGACGCTGGTGAAGCCGGGCCGGCTCACGGTCGGCACCGACAACCCCGCCTACCCGCCGTGGTACGCCGGCGGCACGAAGAGCTCCTTCTGGAAGATCAACGATCCGTCCACCGGCAAGGGCTTCGAGTCGGCGACCGCATACGCGGTGGCGAAGCAGCTCGGCTTCAGCCGCTCCGCTGTGCATTGGACGTACGTGCCCTTCAACCGCTCCTTCGCCCCCGGCAAGAAGCCGTTCGACTTCGACATCAACCAGATCTCGTACTCGCCGGCGCGGGCGAAGGTGGTCACGTTCAGCACGTCGTACTACGACGTCAACCAGGCCATCGTGGTGCTCAAGGGGACGAAGATCGCGTCCGAGCACACGATCGCGGGCCTGCGGCCGTTCAAGCTCGGCGCGCAGGTCGGGACGACGAGCTACTCGTTCATCACCTCGACGATCAAGCCCACGAAGCAGCCGGCGGTGTATCCGCAGAACGCGGGCGCCGTGCAGGCACTGAAGAACAAGCAGATCGACGGCCTCGTGGTCGACCTCCCGACCGCGTTCTACGTCTCGGCCGCCCAGGTGCCGAACTCGGAGGTGCTCGGGCAGTTCGAGACCGGCGGCGGCGCGGGCTACTTCGGCATGGTCTTCGCAAAGGGCAACCCGCTCGCCGCGTGCGTCGACAAGGCGCTCACCAAGCTGCGCGCGAACGGGACGCTGCAGCAGATCCAGCAGCAGTGGCTAGCGAAGGCGACCGGCGCGCCGGTCTTGAAGTAGACGAGCCGAGGCGCTCGCGCGTCCTCGGCGCGGTGGGCTCGGGCGCCGACGGCCGCTGGGCCGCCGCGGTCGCGCTCATCTCGACGATCGTCTTCCTCGTTGCCGTCGGCGTGGCCGTCACCCACGCGCCCGGCTGGCACGAGTTTCGCCGGGGGTTCTTCGACTGGGCCAACTTCAAGTCGTCGTTCCCGGAGATCGCGCGGGCCTTCCTCCTCAACTGCAAGATCTTCTCGATCGCGGAGTGCCTCATCCTCGCGTTCGCGCTGCTGATCGCCGTGCTGCGGAGCCTCCCGGGGCCGGTTTTCTTCCCGCTGCGGGCCCTTGCGATCATCTACGCAGACTTCTTCCGCGGTGTGCCGACGATCCTCGTGATCGCGATGCTCGGCTTCGGTGTCCCGGGGCTGCAGATCGCCGGCGTACCGACCTCGACGACTTTCTGGGCGATCGTCGCGCTCACGCTCGTGTACAGCGCGTACGTCTCCGAGGTCTACCGGGCGGGGATCGAGTCGGTGCATCCGAGCCAGGAAGCGGCCGCGCGCTCCCTCGGGCTCAGCCGTGGGCAGACCCTCCGGAAGGTGATCCTCCCGCAGGCCGTCCGGCGCGTGATCCCGCCGCTGCTGAACGACTTCATCGGCCTGCAGAAGGACACCGCGCTCGTCGGCACGCTGGGCGCGATCGAGGCGTTCAACCAGGCCACGATCGACACGGACGCGACTTTCAACTTCACGGCCTACCTCGCAGCGGCGGTTCTCTTCGTCGCGATCACGATCCCGCTCGCGCGCTTCACCGACTGGCTGATCGCACGGGACCGCCGCCGACGCCAGGTGCAGGGGATGCACGCGTGAGCGGCACGGCGGCACTCGAGATCGAGGGACTGCGGAAGTCGTTCGGGCCGAACCTCGTCCTCGACGGGATCGACCTCTCCGTCGGCGAGCACGAGGTGACCTGCCTGATCGGCTCCTCGGGCTCGGGGAAGTCGACGCTGCTGCGCTGCCTCAACCTGCTGGAGCCTGTCGACGCGGGCCGGATCGTGGTTGCCGGGGAGGAGATCACCCGGCGCGGCGTCGACGTGAACCGGGTTCGCCGCCGGATCGGGATCGTCTTCCAGGCGTTCAACCTCTTCCCGCACATGAGCGTGCTCGAGAACGTCACGCTGGCACCAAGGCTCGCGCTCCACCAGGGCCGCCGGGAGGCAGAGGAGCAGGCCCGTGCGCTGCTCGGCCGTTTTGGCCTCTCCGACAAGGTGGAGGCGTATCCCGATCACCTCTCGGGCGGCCAGCAGCAGCGGGTCGCGATCGTGCGCGCGCTGGCCATGCAGCCGCGGCTGATGCTGCTCGACGAGGTGACGAGCGCGCTCGACCCGGAACTCGTTGCGGAGGTGCTGGAGGTGATCGGGGAGCTCGCCGCCGGCGGCATGACGATGGTGATCGCGACCCACGAGATGGGCTTCGCCCGCGACATCGCGACGCGTGTGTGCTTCCTCGACGGCGGCGTCATCCTCGAGCAGGGGTCGCCCGAGCAGATGTTCGGCTCGCCGCGCGAGCCCCGGACGCAGCAGTTCCTGCAGCGGATCGTGAGCGCGCACCGGCTCTGACCCGGCAGGGATCTTGGTCGTTCGCGACGTTCAAGGCGACGTTCGTCGTCCAGCCCGCTTGGCGCGGCGACGTCACTGCTCGACGCCATCCGCGCGCAGGTAGGCGAGGACGGCAAGCACGCGCCGATGGTCCTCCGGCGACGGCGGGAGACGCAGCTTCGCGAAGATGTTCGCGACGTGCTTCTCGACGGCGCCGACCGTCAGGAAGAGCCGGTCGGAGATCGCCGCATTGGAGCGACCCTCGGCCATCAGCCCGAGCACCTCGAGCTCCCGCGGCGTGAGCACTGCGAGCGGTCCGTCCGAACCGCGCGCGACGAGCTGCGCGACGACCTCGGGGTCGAGCGCCGTCCCACCGGCGCCGACCCGCTGCACCGCGGCGACGAAGTCGTCGACATCCAAGATCCGATCCTTGAGGAGATAACCGATTCCTCCACGGCCGTCCGCGAGCAGCTCCGCCGCGTACGCATGCTCGACGTACTGCGAGACGATCATGATCGCCGTTTCCGGCGCCCGTTTACGGCCGACGGTTGTGCATGGTCCGCCCTGGCTCGCTACTCGCCGACTCTGAAGGTGACCCCGTCGATCCATGCGGCAGCGCTTGAGCTGGTGATCAATGACACGGAGCCGTTGGAACCAACAAAGAGCTCGGCCGCAACGCCACTCTGACTGACCGTTCCAATCACCGTCTTGCTGGGCCGATACCCAACTGGAAGTGTGAAGATCGTGGTTCCGGCGGCTCCGTTGTAGACCACGCCCTTGAGGTGCACGACTCCGAACGGGTCCTTGTAGAAGCCGGCCGTGACGCTGTCGGCCGGGTCCCCGTTCTGCCAGCCGTTCTCGAAGGCCGGCTGGCCGCTTGTGCCGACCTCGTGCCAGGCTTCCGGTGCGGCGAGGCCAGGCTGCGGATAGGTACCTGACAACGCGCCGCCTGCGCTGCCGCTCGGAGGAGCGCTGCCCGCGGTAGTCGCGTGGTCCGCGTTCGCGGCGTTGTCGGCGCTCGCTGCGTGAACCGCGCTCGGAACGACGAGGCCCTGCGTATTGATCTTCGAGGCGGTGACCGCTCCGTTCCTGATCTTCGGCGAGGTGACCGCGCTCCTCTTGAGTTGCCTCGTGCCGACACTGTTCTTCGGGAGGCTCGTCGCAGCGTAGGTCGTTCCGCCGAGCGCGACGAACAATGCGATCAGCGATATCACGAACGCCGGGCTCGGTGCCCTCGTCGCATGCTTGGTGAGCATTTGCATTTGCATCTCCTTAGCTGTTGGGGCGGCAGCGCCAGGTGGAAGGTCAGTCGTCCGGCTGCAGCTTCTCCTCCCGACTTACAACAAGAAGGCGCAGGCCGCGTCGACCGAGCTGCTTGTCTGTTCGTCGACCAGGACACCGTTGCGGAAGAAGTCGGCTATGACGTCGAAGGTGTGTGTGGTGGCGGCTCCGCCCGCCAGCGTGCCCACCGCGGTGCGGCCCTTGACCGTCGACGTCATTTGGTTGCTCGACACAGACCCGACGACATGCACGCTGAACTGCACGGAATCGACCCTGGCGTGCGCCCAGGTCGCGGTTGCGCTGAAGGTGCACGCGCTGTCGATGCTCAGCGTGGGCTGTCCGTACCACGGCGGGGGCGGCGACGCGGCGGTCGGGCCGGCCGCGAGACCCAGCACGGCGCCGATACCGACTATGAGCGTCACGACGTAGATGGTCTTTTTCATGAGTCCTCCTCTCCCCGCAGCGGGGGTTGAACCGGTTGCTTACGGTCGTCCTTTGCTGACGACCAGGTTGACCTTGGCCCCGTGCCTCAGTCGCCGGCCCGGCTTGGGCTTCTGCGAGATCACGTGACCCTTCTTGACCGTGCGCGAGGTGGCGCGCTTGACCGTGCCGACGGTGCAGGCGTGGGCCCGGATCGCGCGCTTCGCCTTCTTCAGCGTCTTGCCCTTGACCTTCGGCACCACGCACGGCTTGG
>DASXDB010000288.1:0-9139 GCA_036490895.1 Gaiellaceae bacterium | reverse complement strand
GCTGGTGCTCGCCGACACGATCGGCGTCGCCACGCCGAGACGGGTTTGGCGCCTCGTCGAGCGGGTGTCGATTCTCGGCCCGCGGGTCGGCGCGCACCTGCACAACACGCGCAACACGGGCTACGCGTCGGCGTGGGCCGCACTCGACGGCGGCGCCTCGGTGCTCGACGCGTCGGTCGGCGGCCTCGGCGGCTGTCCGTTCTCGCCGAACGCGACGGGCAACATCGCCACCGAGGACCTGGTCTGGCAGCTCGAGCGGGACGGCGTCCGTACGGGGATCGACGTCGCTGCGCTGGTCGACACCTCGCTGTGGCTCGAAGAGGTGCTCGGACGGCGCCTCGAGGGCTACGTGTACCGCGCCGCCCGCTGGCCGTGACGCGTCGCCGCGTGGTCGATCAGCGCGCCGGCCACGCCTTCGGGATGAGGAAGCTGCGTTCGAACTCGCAAACGACCTGGTCGCGCTGGTTGAAGCCGCGCGTGCGCACTGCGACGATCCCGTAGCCGCGTCGCGACTGCGACTCGCGCACCGAGAGGATCTCGGTCTCCGAGCGCAGCGTGTCGCCGACGAAGACCGCGTGCGGGAGGCGGATGTCTGTCCAGCCGAGATTGACGCCGCCGGCCTGCGTGGTGTCGGTCACCGAGAGCCCGAGCACGAGCGCCAGCGTGAACGTCGAGTTGACGAGCGGCTTGCCCCATTCGCTCGCACGCGCTGCCTCTTCGTTGAAGTGCAGCTCGTTGGTGTTCATCGCGAGCATCGTGAAGAGCAGGTTGTCCGTCTCGGTGACCGTGCGGGCGATCTCCGACCGGTAGAGGTCGCCGACAGCGAAGTCCTCGTAGCTCCGCCTCATGCCGGTGCGGGCTCTGCGACGCTCTCGTAGACGTCCGCTGCGATCGCGGCCTTCAGCGCGAGCAGCTCCCGAAGATGGTCCATCGCCCGATCCTAGTCCGGGACCGCGATCATCCCCGTGTGTTCCACTCGGCGTTCGTCCTGTCCCAGCCGCCGGAGGCGTATCTGATCGTCTTCGCGCTCGCGCTCGGCGACGCTGTCGTCCCCGTGCTGCCGAGTGAGGCGGCGCTGATCACCGCCGGCCTGCTCTCGGTCGTCGGCGAGCTGACGCTTGGGTGGGTGATCGCGGCGGGCGCGCTCGGCGCGTACTGCGGCGACGGGATCTCGTACGCGCTCGGCCGGTTCGTCGGTCGGCCGTTCCAGGAGCGATTCCTGACCGACAAGCGCGCACAACGCGCGCTGACCTGGTCGCGCGGCCAGCTCGAGGAACGAGGCGGGCTCGTCCTCGTGGTCGCCCGATACGTGCCGGGCGGCCGGACTGCGGCGACGTTCACCTGCGGCGTCACGCACTTTCCCTACGCGCGCTTCGCGGCGTTCGATGCGCTCGCGGCGCTTTCGTGGGCGGTGTACGCGTCGGTGCTCGGCTACTTCGGCGGGAGGTTCTTCGAGAACCATGCCTGGGTCGCGCTCGTCGTTGCGTTCGCGATCGCCGGCCTCCTCACGTTCACGGTCGAAGGCGTCAGGCGGCTTCGCCGACCGTGAATCGTCTCGCCGACGAGACGTCGCCGTATCTGCTCCAGCATGCATCGAACCCGGTCGACTGGTTCCCGTGGGGCGACGAGGCACTGACGCGCGCTCGCGTCGAGAATCGTCCGATCCTGCTCTCGATCGGCTACGCAGCCTGCCACTGGTGCCATGTGATGGAGCGCGAGTCTTTCGAGGACGCGGCGACCGCGCGCGTCATGAACGACCGGTTCGTCTGCGTGAAGGTCGACCGTGAGGAGCGTCCCGATCTCGACTCGGTCTACATGGACGCGGTCGTCGCGCTGACGGGGAGCGGAGGATGGCCGATGACCGTCTTCCTCACGCCGGAGGGCGAGCCGTTCTTCGGCGGCACCTACTTCCCACCGGAGCCGCGGCACGGCTTGCCTGCGTTCACGCAGGTGCTGCTCGCAATCGCCGAGGCGTGGGAGACGCGCGGCAACGAGATCCGCACCTCGAGCGCGAACCTTGCCGAGCACATCCGCTCAGGCTCTCTGATCACCGCGTCGAGCGATCCGCTCACGGCCGACCTGCTCGACGCCGCGCAGGCGAGCCTCCGCGCGGTGTTCGACCCGACGTGGGGCGGCTTCGGACGGGCGCCGAAGTTCCCGCCGGCACCCGTGCTCGAGTTCCTGCTCCGCCGTGGCGAGGAGGAGATGACCCGTCGGACGCTCGACGCGATGGCCGCCGGCGGCATGCACGACCTCGTCGGCGGCGGGTTCCATCGCTACGCCGTCGACGCCCGCTGGCTCGTGCCGCACTTCGAGAAGATGCTCTACGACAACGCACTCCTCGCGAGCGTGTACCTGCACGCCGCGAGACGCTTCGGCGACGACCGCTACCGCGCCGTCGCCGACCGGACGCTCGACTATCTCGAGCGGGAGCTCGCCCTCGCAGCCGGCGGCTTCGCGTCGGCGCAGGACGCCGACACCGACGGGGTCGAAGGGCTCACGTTCACGTGGGCGCGCGGCGGGGGCGCGCCGGAGGAGCTCTTCGAGCCGTTCGAGCACGATCGGTTTGTGCTGCGCGGCGAGCTTGGCGCACATGAGCGCGCGCGCCTGCTGGCGATCCGCGAGCAGCGGCCGCAACCGCTTCGCGACGACAAGGCGATCGCCTCGTGGAACGGGCTCGCGCTTGCGGCCTTCGCCCAGGCGGGGCGCGTGGAGACCGCCGTTCGGCTCGCAGAGTTCTTGCTCGGTCCGTTGTCTTCATCCGACGGTCGTCTCCATCGCACGTGGCGTGACGGGATCGCCAAGGGGACCGGCTATCTCGAGGACTACGCCGACGTCAGCTACGGGCTGATGGAGCTGCACACGGCGACGGGCGAGCCGAGGTTCCTGCTCGAGGCGCATCGCCTGGCCTGCGTCGCGGTCGCGCTCTTCGCCGACGACGAGCTCGGCGGGTTCTTCCAGGCGCCCGTCGACGGCGAGCGCCTGGTGGCGCGCAAGAAGGAGGTGGACGACCACCCGACGCCGAGCGGAAACGCGATGCTGGCCTACGTCCTCCTCCGGCTCGCGCGCATCTGGGGCGACGACGAGCTCGAGCGCCGCGCCGTCTCCGTGCTCCGACTCGTCCGGGACGCGCTTCTGCGCGCGCCGACGTCGTTCGGCTGGATGCTCGTCGCACTCGATCAGCATCTCGCCCCGCATCGCGAGCTCGCGATCGTCGGAGACCCGAGCGCTCCCGTCGCGCGACGCCTGCTCGCCGAAGCAGCACCCACCGACGTCGTCGCCTTCGGCCCGGCGGCCGAGGTGCCGCTCCTCGAGGGCCGGACCGAAGTCGACGGCAAGACCGCCGTCTACGTCTGCGAGCGCTTCGCCTGCGCGCTTCCGATTACCTGACGAGCGCCTCCTCGCCGACCGGCTCAGGCTCCGGCCGCGGGTCCGGCTGGGGGACCGGATCGGGCGCGGGCTCCGGCGCCGGAACCTCGTCGCGGCGCCGCACCGGCTTCGCGAGCTGACGCCGCCGCGAGTCGAGCGGCTCCACGGCCGAGGCGAGTGTGGCGCCGATGCCGAACGCGAGCACGCCCAGCCACGTGCCGAGCGCGCGGACCACACCGCTGACGCCGAGGTCGCCTGACCACGACCGCACGTGGTGCGCGAACCAGTTCGAGTTGGGCTGCATGCCGAGGATCACCCAGCCTGCGACGATCAGCACCGGCACGAAGGCGAACAGGAGCATCCCCGGCGGATGCCCGCCGCCGCCGCGAAGTTGCGAAAGGCCGAAGACGAGCCCGGCCGCCGCGACGAGGCCGTAGGCGGCCCAGTAGCCGCCCGTGGTCGAGCGATCGACATGCGCCGCTGCGAACCAGAGCAGTGCTCCTGCACCGGCCGCGCCGAGCAGTGTGAGCGGCACGCGATTGACGCCGCTGAGAGTCATGATCCGTTCCTCCCTTTTTCCCTAGAACGGAAAACCAGGCGCGGTGGTTACCGTGACTTTTCGGTGCGCGGAACGAGAATGGAGCGGATGCCTGGCGGTCTTCGCCGATGCGGCGCAGCGCCTCGGCGACTTCAAGCCGGGTGCAAGCCCTGTTCTTGCGTGGCTCTACACGGTCGCGCAGCGCCGTTTGGCGGATCGCGCCAGGCGGCTCGCGCATCAGCATGCGTTGCTGCGCCACGGCTCTGCGGGAGGCAATCGCGTCGCTTTCCCGAGACCCAACGGACGGTGGTCGTCATGAAGCTGCTGCGCGGGCGCTCGTTCACCGAGATCGCCGCGCAGGTCGGGGTCGCGAGGACCCGGACCTGCTCGCGATCGCCGACGCCCTCGTCGTGACGCAGCGCGCGGAGCCGCAGCGACGCGGCGGCACGCGGCGGTTGCTCGGTGTTGCCGCGGTCGTGGCCGTCGCGGCCGTGATCGCCGTGGTCGCTCCGTGGCACGGCCACGGCAACGGGCTGATCGATCGGGCGCTGGCAGCGGTGGGGCACGGACGCGTCTAGCACGCCGTGATCGAGAGCGACTCTCCGAACGAGCAGGTCGTGAACCTCGCGACCGGAGCTGTGCGCCCGGTGCACCAGCAGCTGGGGTACTGGTACGACAGCGACCGCCGGTCGCTTCGCGCCGTCACGAGGGTGGAGGGTCGGGTCAGGGACGACGCGGTCAGCCCGCCGAACCGGCCCGTGGTCAGCGCGGAGCCGCTCCTCGACCCCGCCCTGACGGGGTTCCTGACCGGTTACCGCGACGCGCTGAAGCGGGGACAGGCGCACGAGGAAGGGCGAGGCGTGTTCGACGGGCACCACGTGATCTGGCTGCGCTTCGCCTATCGGTTGTTCGGCGAGCGGGTCGGCGTCGACGAGCACACCTATCGGCCGGTCGGGATCGAGCCGCTCAATCCCGACGGAACTCGCGCGCGTCAGATCTGGAAGGTCGACGCGATCGACACGCGCGCGTACCGAGGACGTGACTTCAGGCCGTCTCGTCCCCGGCCGTCTTCGACGAGCGTGCGGAGCCTCTCGTACACGATGATCGCGCCGTCGCGCGCGGCGCGGATCCTGGGCTGGCCTCCGTTGTGGCTCGGCGCGTCCTTCGGGACGCTCCCGCTCCAGTACACGGAATACTCGACGCTCGTCCGGGAGCAGCCGCTGCCGCGGCGGAGGACGCGCGGCCTTGTGCTCGCCTACGGGCGCACCGCGAACCGCATCCAACTGACCGAGGCGAAGGCGGTCGAAGCGGCGTCCTGGCTCGGGGGGCCCGGGCTGCCGGCGTCCGGCACCGCGCTCCTCCTTCACCCCTCCGTCACCGGCTCCGGCCCGATCACGAGCGACTGCCAGGCGCTCGTGCACACGCGAGGAGTGTGGGTGCAGATCGAGGGCTGGAACCAGTCGTCGTCACGGTGCGTCGAGGCCGCGCGAGCGCTCGTGAGGATCACACCGTGAGGAGCGGCATCGTCGTGCTGCTCGCCGGTCACGCTGACGATCAGCATCCCCGCGACGCTGGGGATGCTGGGGATGCCGAAGAACCGGAAGGCGTCCTTCGGCATCGACATCGCGGGCGCGGACAGCGCGCCGTGCCCACCGATCTCGGTTTCCGGCTGACGCTTAGACTCGTCGCATGGCCGTGCTCTCGATCCGCGACGTGACGCGCCGGTTCGGCGGGATCGTCGCGATCGACCAGATCTCGCTCGACGTCGATCCCGGCCAGATCGTCGGCCTGATCGGGCCGAACGGCGCCGGCAAGACCACGCTCTTCAACGTGATCACGCGGCTGTACCGGCCGGATGCGGGCGAGCTCGACTTCGACGGCAAGAGCCTGCTGCGGACGCCGCCGCACCGGGTCGTCCGCCGCGGGATCGCGCGCACGTTCCAGAACGTGGAGCTCTTCAAGACGATGTCCGTGCTCGACAACGTGCTCGTCGGGGCGCACAGCAGCACGCGGCCGTTTCGCAGGACCACCAGCACCCGTGCGCTCGAGATCCTCGACTACGTCGGGATCAGCGACGTCGCGCGGCGTCCGGTCGCGGGCCTCCCGTTCGGCACGCTGAAGCGCGTGGAGCTCGCGCGCGCCCTCGGCGCTGAGCCACGCCTGTTGCTGCTCGACGAGCCTGCCGGCGGCCTCAACCACGAAGAAGTCGCAGAGCTCGGCGCGTTCATCCGAAAGCTGCGCGCCGACTTCGACCTGACCGTCCTGCTCGTCGAGCACCACATGGGGCTCGTGATGGGAATCGCCGAGCGCATCCACGTCCTCGACTTCGGCCGCAAGATCGCCGAGGGAACGCCGGACGAGATCCAGCGCAACCCTGCGGTGATCGAGGCGTACCTCGGCGCAGAGACCACAGCGACGTGAATCGTCATCTGGAGTGGGAGGGGACCCTGAACGTCAGGGACCTGGGCGGCGTCGCGCTCGCAGACGGGGGCGAGACGCGCCACGGCGTGCTCGTGCGCGCGGACAACATCAGGCGCCTGACCGACGACGGCTGGCGCGCGCTCGCTGCACACGGCGTCGGACGCATCGTCGACCTCCGCTGGCCGGAGGAGCTCGGAGAGGACCCGCCGCCCAGCGTCGACATCGAGGTGGTCCACATCTCCCTGCTCGGCGAGCTCGATCCGGACTTCAGCGACGACATCCGCGACTACATGGCAGTCGACGATCCTGCGGGGTACTGGGCGACCGCGTACACGCGCATCCTGCGCGCGTTTGCACCGAACTTCGCGCAGGCGCTCGCGGCGATCGCGGACGCTCCGGAAGGCGCGGTCGTGTTCCACTGCGCCGGCGGCAAGGACCGCACCGGGCTCGTCGCCGCCCTGCTCCTCCGCCTCGCCGGCGCGTCGGTCGAGGAGATCGCCCGCGACTACGCGCTGACGGAAGGGCGGCGGGCGGGCGCGCCGGACGCCTGGGTCGACACGGCGCCCGACGAGGACGAGCGCGAACGCCGTGCGTTCATGCAGCACACGCCGCCGGAAGCGATGCAGCGTGCGCTCGAGCTGCTCGAGCGCAGGCACGGAACGGTGGCGGCGTACCTGCTCGAGGCGGGCCTCGACGAGGCTCGCGTCGAACGGCTGCGGGAGCTGCTCCGACCCCGTTGAAGGAGCCGCGCGGAGCGGGGCGAATGGTCCCAGCTCCGTGACTCGTCTCGCCGTCCTAGCGGCGGTCGCGGCTCTCGCCGCGCCCGCCGGCGCCCTCGCGGGCGTTAATCCGCAGATTGCGGGGCTTCAAGTCGCGCTGCGCGCGCACGGGCTCTACCTCGCCCAGATCGACGGCATCGCGGGCGCGCGCACCGCTGCGGCGGTTCACAGGTTTCAGCGCATGCGCCACCTGCCGGTCGGCGCCGCCGACACGCGCACGCGCATTGCGCTCGGCCCGCTCGGGCGGCCGCTCTTCGGGTCGCGCGTCCTGAAGCGCGGCGACTTCGGCCTGGACGTGTCCGTGCTGCAGTTCCTGCTGACGCGGCGCGGCGTCTACAACGGCGCTCTCGACGGCTACTTCGGCGCCGAGACGGCCGCTTCGCTGAAGCGCTACCAGCGGCTGATGCATCTGTCCGCCGACTCGATCGTCGGCCCGCGTACGCTCTCGGTGATCGCCAAGCGCGACCGCGTGCCGGTTCGCGCTTCCGTGCCGACGGCGGTCACTTCGACGGTTCACGTCGTGCGAGTCGGCGACACGCTGACGGCGATCGCGAAGAGCGCCGGCACGACCATCGCCGCCGTCGCCTCGCTGAACCACATCGATCCGAGCACGCCGATCCTGATCGGGCAGCGGCTGCGCGTTCCCGCGGCGACGGCCGGCCTCGCGGCGACGCAGAGCAACGTCCGCGCGCGCCTCGACGAATGGTCGAGCAAGCTCGGCGTCGATCCGCATCTCGTGCGCGCGCTCGCGTGGATGGAGTCCGGCTATCAGACGCGCATCGTCTCGTCCGCGGGCGCGCGCGGCGTGCTGCAGACACTTCCGACCACGCGCGAGTATGTCGAGACCGTGCTCGCCGGGGGCCCGATCGCACACACCGTCGACGGCGACATCGAGGTGGGGATCCTCTACCTCCGCCACCTGCTGCAGGTGTTCCACGGCAGCGAGTCGCTCGCACTCGCCGGCTGGTACCAGGGTGAGCGCGCCGTCCGCGAGCGCGGGGTGTACAACGTGTCGAAGCCGTTTGTCGCGAACGTGCTGGCGCTCAAGCTCCGTATGTGATGAGAACGCTGCTCGCCGCCTTGCTCCTCGTCGCCTGTGTCCCGGCGGCGACGGCGGCGCCGGAGCGGCTGACGCCCGAGGCTTCGCAGCCCACCTTTCCGCCCGCCTGGGCGCAGCACCGTGCCTACCGGCAAGTCCTCGCTCGAGGGCAGATCGTCTCGTGCGGTGGCGGTCACAGCGACGCGGTCGCGCTCACGTTCGACGACGGGCCGAGCCCGTACACCGTGCAGCTGCTGCGGATCCTGCGCCGAAACGGCGCCCACGCTACGTTCTTCGACGTCGGCAACCGGCTCGCGTACTGGCCGGCCGCCGCCCGTGCGGAGGCGCGCCTCGGCGGTGTCGGCAATCACACCTGGTCGCACGCCCACCTGACTCGCCTGCCGCACTGGCTCGTCTGGCTCGAGCTCATGCGGACGCAGTACGAGGTCGACTCTCAGGTCGGGTGGAAGCCGCGGCTCTTCCGCACGCCCTATGCGGAGCACTCGCCTGCAACGGACGCCATCTCGTTGGAGCTGGGCCTCGTCGAGGTGTTCTGGAACGTCGACGCGCGAGACGACGTTCCGCACGCGCGGGTCAACGCGATCGTTCGCAACGTCGAGCGCGGCCTTCGCCCCGGATCGATCATCCTCCTGCACGACCTGCACCCGTGGACGGTCCGGGCGCTGCCCGCGATCCTGCGGGCAATCCGCATGCGCGGCCTGCGCGCCGTCTCGGTCCAGGAGCTGCTCGCCCTCGATCCACCTGCAGCCGGGCAGCGATGTCCCTACGCTGCGTCCTCGTGAAGCGCATCCTCGTGCTGGCCGGGCTCGTGACCGTCGTCGCAGGGCCGGCGGCACACGCCGCGCCACTGCCGGGCGTGAAGACGCCGACCCGGAACATCTCGTGCTTCTACGTGCCGATCAAGCCGACGACACGCGGGAATCTCCTCTGCGACATCAAGACGTCGTCGTACTCACGGGCGCAGCAGGACGG